>CANRBS010000038.1 GCA_947628895.1 uncultured Bacilli bacterium | reverse complement strand
GGAAAGTTTAATAATTATGGATATAAAGGACTTTATAATGGTGAAACTGCAAAACAAATAGCAAAACGTAAAAATATCAAAGAAAATGAAGACATTCTGGATTATATGGGGAGTGAAGAATTAGGTGCAAACTTATTCCGTATTACTCAAACAGAAGCTAAATTAAAAAAGGACAACGTAGATAATGAAGATGATGCTTGTATAACTCATTACAACGTAGGAAAAACAGTGAGAAAAGCAATTGAAGAACTTGGAGGTAATATGCCTGAATCTTTACCTACTCCAGAAAAATCAATCAAGGAACTTGAAATAGAAGAATTAAAGAAAATAGAATCTAAATAAGGATGTGATATTAAATGGCAAACGTGTTAACTTTTAAAGTTGAAATTGATGGCTTGGAGAATAAAATTTGGAGAAAAATTGAAATAACGGATACAAGAACGGTTGCTGATTTGGCATATACTATACTTGCATCATTCAAATCGCTAGCATATCATTTATATTCAATAAATTATAAAGAAAAAATTTATGATTGTTGGGTATGTATTGAAGATGATCATAGTGAAATTCCCCCAATAAATGCAGTTATAACTAAATTAAGTGGTCTTGGTTTAAAAGAAAATGACCATATGGAAATGGAATATGATACTGGTTCTACTACAATGTTTAAAATTACATATTTAGGTTCTAGACCATTTGAGAAAGGAAATGGCATGCATTATCCATACATTATAGATGGAAAAGGTTCTGGAATGATTGATGATATTACTAGCAATGAATTAAAAAAAGTAGTTGATGATATTGATAAAAAGGGAAAATCAAATTATTATGCCCTAGAAATGGATGGAAGGCGGAGTAAAATATACGATTATAGGAACTTTGATTTAAGTAAGAATAATTTACAAGTTAGAAGATATTTTTATAAAATTAAATATGGTTATGAATATGGGGAATAGATATGAAATTATTAATATGGGGAATATCAAATGTAGGAAAAACAACAATTGGAAAAGAGCTGGCAAAAAAAATTAATTATAAATTTTATGACATAGACGATGAAATAATAAAAATGTACGGTAGTATAGATTTATTTCAAGAAGAATTTCCTAATGATGAAAATAGATTTGATATTAAAGAGTTAATAATGTTAAATATAATAGAAAATGGTGAAAAGAATTTTATAATGGCAGTCTCACCTATATTTTCAAAAATAATAGTAGAAGAATTATTAATGACTAATACTGAATCAATAGAAATAATAGATACACCCGAAGCAATTTATGATAGATTAATTATCGAAGAAGAAGATGCTTTGGAGTATAAAGAAAAACATAAAGAATATTATATGAGAGAAATTAAATGGGATCAAGTCGCAAGTTATAACGAATTCAAAAATATTTCCAAAGTTGATATATCTAATCAAAATATAAAAGAGGCCACTCAAACAGTTTATGATTATTTAAAGAAAAATAGTATATTAAAATAATGGTTAATGGTATAACCCGAGTTTGACAGTTAAAGAAATAAAAAATCGCTTTTAGCCAAGTGTTTATAAGGCTTTGTAGTGATTTTTGTTTTGTATAATCATATACCTACATTATTTAACGTTGTTCGTAATGTTTTAATTTCTTGTATATTGTATTTTTCAAATTTGAAATCTATTCCATTTGATTTTAATATTTTGCTTATTTCTTCATTTATTTCTGTTATTTTGTAATAATCTAAATATACTGAATCTGCTTGAAATTTATTTAAAGCTTCTTTTATTTTTTCGGCAGTTATTCCTTGCTCCCATCCATCTACATTAAGAGTAGATTTTTTTTCATATTTAAGTATTCTATATTGTATTATTCTTATTATTGTTAAGGCTATAAAACATATTAGAAAGTGAGCTTTTATATGTTCTTCTGTCCACACATATATTGGTCTTCCTTCTAAATCACTTTTTATTATTCTAAACGAATCTTCTATTCTTGATAAGCCATGATATCTATTTATTATTTCTTTATCTTCTTCTTCTATTTCGGATGTAACGATAGAATAATATCCTAATGTTTCTTTATATTTTTCTAGTTTTTTATCTAAGAAAACTATTACTTTCTCAGAATGGATAATTTCTCCTGTTTCTTTATCTACATCAACTGTTTTTATAAATTGCTGACTTTTTCTTTCTTTATCTTTTAATTTATCGGGATGTTCTTTACAACTTTCTAAATATTCTATAAATTTTTTGTTTTGATTAAATTCCCTTTCATAATGTTTCTTACTCCAATAAATAATTTCTTTTTCTTTTATTTTCTTTGTAGATTTTGTCCCATCTGTATTCTTATAAGTTAATGTTATTTCATTTATTCTTGATTTATATTTAAATACTACTTCATTATTTTTATCAGTTATTACTTTATAACCATTTTCATCTAGTGCCCATTCTCTTTGTGATTTCCAACTTCTTTTAACACTCTTACTAACTATGTAACCATTTTCTTTATCAACAATCAAATATTTATTTTCTTGGGTATTCATTCCATTATCTGCAACTACTACAATATGTCCTAAATCCATTTCATCTACTTCTTTTTCTAAAACATCCTTAAATGTTGTTTTATCTTGAGTATTTCCTGAAAATAATTTATGTGATACTGGTATTCCATTATTATCTATAAATAATCCCATTTGAACTATTGGCCCTTTTGCATTTTCTTTTGATACTCCTTTTTTTCTAAAACCTTTACTGACTATAATTGGATTACCTAATTCATCTTTTACTATCTCATTATTTTCATCTAGTTCATAAGCATCATCATCACCATACATTGTTTCAAAATAATAGTTAGTTACATCATAATAAGTTAAATCTGTTTTTCTTCCGATAGATGAATTCTTTATCTTGGTATTCATTCTATTTTGAATCTTTTTAGAATTTTCTTCTAAAACATCTAAGGCTCTATATACTTCTTTTATTTCACTACAATCTACAATTGGAAATAGATATTGGTCTCTTGTTTCAAATGTTTTCTTCTTACTTTGAGGATCTAATATTCTTCCAAATGCTAACATTTTTGTTATTCCATTTAAATCATATTCGATCTTAGAATCTGATTTTATTCTATTCAAAATTTCTGTTATACCTAATTCGTTATATATTTGATTTAAAAATAAATAACCTATATTTTTAGGATTAAGTTTTAAATTGATTTCACTTATAGGAATAGTATCTTTTTCTTTTTTTATTTCGTCTAAATTAAATTCACTTAAATCAACTAGTTCACCATTTTTAAACTTTTGTCTTAATCTAATTAACAAATCTGGTTTACCATCGTCATAATTTGAAAGTAGTCCTAAGTTTTTAAGTGTAACTCTTTTTTGCTTTACTTTGCCATTTTCTGTGTGATAAAAATTATGTACTATCCTTAAGTAGGGTTTACCATAATTTTTAAAACAATCCAAATACATAAAATCACCTATACCTTATATACCTATCATTATAATAACATACTTTATGTAAAAAGAAAAGCATATTTTCAATAAAAAATATACTTTTTTCTTTTCTTCATCTGTCAAACTCGGGAATTCAAAAATATTTCCAAAGTTGATATATCTAATCAAAATATAAAAGAGGCCACTCAAACAGTTTATGATTATTTAAAGAAAAATAGTATATTAAAATAATGGTTAATGGTATAATAACTAGCTTGATGAAATAATTATTATGTAACAAATATATAATTTGCTATAAGAAATTAATAAAATAAAATACACATTGACTATCCCCAGGTGGCGACGGTGCTGAAGTAATTTATGCACTTCGTAATAATAGTACTTTGTCTAAAAAAATATTAGATGAGCTTAGTAAAGAAGGTCAAAATATAAGAAAGTATTATCAACAGCGTTTACCAAGTAATTCAATAAAAGATTACTATTTTATGCATAGAGATACTCCAAATAATGAAACTGTAATTGTTGAATATGGTTTTATTGATAGTCCTAAAGATGATGTAGAACAAATTCAAAAAAATTATGAAAAGTATGCTGAAGCAGTAGTTCGTGCAGTAGCAGATTATAAAGGTATTAAGTATGTAGCACCAGCTAACAGTGGATATTATACTGTTAAAAAGGGTGATAGTTTATGGAGTATTGCTAATAAATATGGAACAACAGTAAGTAAACTTAAAGAATTAAATAATTTATCTTCAAATGTTTTACAGGTTGGTCAAACATTAAAAATATCATCAAATGATAATGAAACAGTACCAGATAATTATTTTGTATATAAAGTTAAGAGTGGAGATTCTTTATGGAATATAGCAAAAGAATATAATACAACTGTTGATACATTAAAAAGTGTAAACAATTTAAAAAGTGATAAACTTACAATAAATCAACAACTTTTAATACCTAAAAATTCAAATTCAGGTGTAAAAAATCAAGGTACTTATACTGTTAGAAAAGGAGATACTTTGTGGGATATAGCAAATGAGTTTAATACAACAGTAAGTGAACTTAAATCTTTAAACAATTTATCAACAAATGTTTTACAAATAGGACAAATATTAAAAATACCTAGTTCTAATAATACATATACAGTACAAAAAGGTGATAGTTTATGGAAAATAGCTCAAAAATATAATACTACAGTAAATGAACTTATGAAATTAAATAATTTAAGTAATTCAACATTACAAATTGGACAAACTTTATTAATACCTTAATATAAAATGTTATTTTAATAATGACTTTAATAATTGAATCATTTATAAAAAAATTATATACTTAATATAGAAAGGAAGATTTTATGTCAGAGAGTAATAAAGATAAAGGACATTATAATAGTGAAAGAAAGGGTTATGAAACAAAAGATGGTGGTTTAATAAGAATTCATGGAGATAGTGAAATTAGAATTGATATTTATAGCGGAAATGAAAGAACTAAAGGAGGCCATACAAGAGATACAATAAAATATGATACTAAAACTGGTAAAGGTCGTATTGAACAACATAATGAAGATAAAACAGATAAATCATCTACTGATACAAGTTGTTATTTAACAACAGCTTGTATGAGATATTTTCAAGAAAAGTTTAATGATGATTGTTATGAACTTAGGGTACTGAGATGGTTTAGAGATAATTTTGTATCAAAAGAAGATATAGAGCATTATTATGAAGTTGCCCCATTAATAGTAGATACAATAGAAAAGGAAGAAAATAATAATTTAATATATGATTATATATATGACAATGTTATTGATTATTGTGTTGAACAAATTGAAGAAGGCTTCTATGATAAAGCTTATTCTAGATATAAGAATAGTATTTTATCATTTGAAGAACAATTTATAAATAGAAATGGTTTAGTAAAGAAATTGCAATTAATAAGGTGAAATAAAATTGATAATAGATAATATTGAATATAAAGTACTATCATCAGAAATTAAATTTGTTAATGCAACTAATAATAAAGAAAAAGGATACTCTGCATTGGTTTCTTTAGATATCGAATTAAATAAAATAAAAGGTTATGTTAGTTTTTATGTTGATTTTTTTAAAAATAAAGACTATAAAACTATTGAAAATAAAATATATAATGAATTACCTACAAATATGGATTCAAAAATAACAATGATAGAAATATTTGATACAAAAAAATATATTGATTTTATTGATAGTATTGTTAAATTAAAATTTGGTAATATTAAAAACAATCAAATAGAAATGGATTTAAATATAGATGATACTACAGTAAAATTAAATTATCATGGAAACTTAAATATTATTAATATATAAAAATTAATATGCAGTAAAAAATTGAATAAGTGAATTAAATATTTTTTATTAAAAATAGATTATAAAAGGAAGAGTAGTATTTAACTATTCTTTTTTTAAACTACACAATAATTGTTATCATAAGGTGATGGTGCTGAAGTAATATAATATTTTTTTACATTTTATTAACAATATTTTTCTATTTGCATTTAATGTTAATAGAATAATTTTATAAATTGTGTTATTCTTAAATTGGGATAGTGGTATTTATGAATAAAATTGGAAAAGTAAAATTGAGTTTTATCCCGCTTATTGCATTAATAAGTGCATTTTTATATTGTAATTATAAAGAAGAAATAGATACTTTTATAGATAAAGAAAATTTATTTAAAGAAGAAAGTAAAGTTTCATATGATATTTCATCAATTCCTGAGTATAAAGATTCAGCATACATTATATTAAATAATAATGAGCCTAATTTTGATGATTTATCTAAAAGTACTGTATCCTTTGAAGTATATGGTGAACTTGATAAATTAGGAAGATGTACTGAAGCTCATGCTAATATTGGTAAAGATTTAATGCCAACAGAAGAAAGAGGTAGTATTGGTAGTGTTAAACCAACTGGTTGGCATACAGTTAAATATGATATTGTAGATGGCAAATATTTATATAATAGATGTCACTTAATAGGATTCCAGTTAACAGGAGAAAATGCTAATAAAAATAATTTAATTACCTGTACAAGATACATGAATACAGTTGGTATGTTAGAATTTGAAAATAAAGTAGCAGAATATGTAAGAGAAACTAATAATCATGTATTATATCGTGTAACCCCTATATATGAAGGCGATAATTTATTAGCAAAAGGTGTACAAATGGAAGCTTTATCTATAGAAGATGAAGGTAAAGGTATTAAATTCAATGTATTTGTTTATAATGTACAACCTGGTATAAAAATAGATTATAAAACTGGTGAAAGTATGCTTGCTGAGTAATAATATATACATAGCTCAGCAATAATATCTACATAGTTTCTTGAAAAAAAATAATATTATAGTATAATGTATACATATGGTGATTTAGATGGAAGTGAAGAAAAAAAAGAAAAAGATAAATAAATCAACAAAGAAAAAGGTAACTAGAACAAAGAATAAAAAGGTAAATAAATTAGTAAATAATGATAATAAAGAAAACAAATTAAATAAACAAGAAATAGAATATGAAAAAAATAAAAAATTAAATAAAGAACAAATAAAAAAAATAAAAGAAGAAAAAAAGAATGCTTTCTTATTAAAATTAAAAAATTCATTTAGAAAAATTAAAGAATTTTTTGTTAAAAATTATAAATCTTATTATTTATGGATGGCATTACCTTTTATTTTAATGGAAGCTTTTATTTATATGTTTGGAAGTAATATAAGTTATGTTAATTATAATTTTATATCTCCATTATTATTTACGGTTACTTGGATAATATTATTTATAGGTGTATCTCTATCTTTTAAAAAAGTGATAGGTGTTATTCTATATTTATTTTTCAATATATTATTTTTAATTATGTTTATTGTTAATAATGTATATTATTCTATGACTAAAACATTTTTTGATTTTAGTTTATTAGAGTCTACTAGTGAGGGAGCACCATATATAATGGATGCTATTAAGAATTGTAATTCTCTTGTATATGTTGCTGTTGTTTTAATAATAATTTTTATGATAATTGGTATTAAAAGAATGCCTAAAATTAAGAAAAATAATTATAAAGCATTTGGAATAGTTTTATTAATATTTTTAGTATTACATTTATTAACTCCTCTTACTTTAGGTAAAGCAAATACTGAACTTACTTGGTCTAGTTGGAGAAATCCAAAAAATATATATAATTCTTATAATGATAATAACAAAAGTATTAAAGTAAGTGGATTTTATGAATATACAGTTAGAAATTTTTATTTAACTTATTTAAAAACTGAAGAACAAGAAACAGAAGAGGAAGTTGAATTCTTAGAAGAATCTTTTAAAGAGGCACCAACTCATAAAAATAAATATACTGGTAAATTAAAAGGTAAAAATTTAATTTTAGTACAATTAGAGGGAACAGATAATTGGTTAATTAATAAAAATGATACTCCAACATTATATAAAATGATGAATGAAGGAATTAATTTTAATAATCATTATTCTTATTATAATGGTGGTGGTAGTACATTTAATTCAGAATTTGCAGTAAATACTGGTTTTATTACACCACTTTCATATAATAAAAATGCATATTCATTTAATAAAAATAGCTTTCCTTATTCTCTTGCTCATTTATTTAAAAATTTAAATTATAGTGTTAATGCATTTCATATGAATACTGGTGAATATTATTCTAGAACAGTTAATTATTTAAATTGGGGATATGACAATTATTATGGACTTGTTGATATAGATGATTATGATGATTTAAGTTATGAATTAGATAGAGAACTTATATTAAATGAAAAATTTAATAAACTTATATTTAATGAAACTGATGAAGAGAATGAAGATAATAAAAATAGTAATTTTGTAGATTATATTATTACATATTCAGGACATCTTCCATTTACTAATACTAAAGAAGTATGTAAGATGTTATATGATATGGATGTAGAAGAGGAATATGAAAAAACTGGTGTTGAAGTAGAGTTTACACCCATGAGTGAAGAAGAATGTGTAAGAAGACAAGCTAGTGAAACTGATTATATGATGCAGTTATTAATTGAAAATTTGAAAGAAAAGAATTTACTTGATGATACAATAATTGTAGTATTTACAGATCATTATTTATATACATTAGAGGATAAAACAATACTTGATAAATATAAAAATACATCAAATAATTTAATTAATAGAACACCATTCTTTATATGGGGTAAAGGTGTATCTAAAACTACTGTTAAAAAAGTGACTTCACAATTAAATATCTTACCTACAATATTAAATTTATTTGGAATAGAGTATAACTCTAATAATTATATTGGTGAGGATGCTCTTGACCCTAGTTATGATGGAATAGTATTCTTTAGTGATTACTCATGGTATGATGGTACTGTTTATGTTGAAAATGGAGAAGTTACTAATAATAAAAAAATATCATCTGAAAAGTTAGAGCAAAAGAATTATAATGTAAATAATTTAACTAGAAAAAATGATTTAACATTAAAATATGATTATTTTAAGAATAAAAAATAAACTTAACTTAGAATTTAACTAAGTTAAGTTTTTAAATATTAATTTATAATGGATATTGTTTTTTAAATGTAATTATTGCTACGATTATCATAGCAATTGTATAAATTATTTTAATAAATAAAGATAACATTTTTACTATATTTTCATTTTTAATATGTTTTTTAATAAACTTAATTGGTTTTAAATAGAAAGTTGTTGCAAATCCTTCATTATAGAATTGGTGAATATAATTTTTCATTTAAACACCAACCTTATTATTTAACTCGTCAATTGTAACTTTACTTTTATGTGGTATTGGTTTCCATTCAACTTTTTTAAATATTGCAATATATGTTGTATATCTTCCAATTATATCAAAAGTAGGCCAAGTAATAGTGAATAATATTTTATCTTTTAATTTCATTTTCTTAATTCTACTATCTTCTATTATAAATAGATATACTGCCATTAACATATTTGATATGTATGCACCTATTCTATATAGTATTCTAAACCAAATAGTAAGTATGAATCCCATTAATAGTGCATAGTATCCAGGTTTAATATTTACTTTTATAGTAACTAAGTCTCTTAAGAATTTTGTTAAGAATGATCCACCACTAAATAAGTTAACTCCATTAATTCCATTAGCATAAGTATAACAAGAATAAATAATTAATGAGAATATCATCCATCTTACTAAATTAATAACTACAAGTGGTGTTAGTTGAACTAGTGTATCAAATGATGCAAATCTATGTCTTATAGATTCTAAAATACTTAGCATAACACTTTTAAATGTTTTATTCTTTTTATCTTTTTTAGTATTTTTATTCCAATTTGTTTTTAAGAATTTTTTACCAAAAAATATATTAATAAATAAGTAAGGCCCAGTTTGAACAAATGCTTGTAAGTGTCCTTTAGACCAACGAAGTCTTTGTCTTAATGCAACTCTTAAGCTTACTGGTTGTTCATCAAAGAATTCTGCTTCATCTTGATATGTTATTTGATATCCTTGAGCAACCGCATCTGCTGTTAGAGCTCTATCTTCAGTAAGAGAAGTATATTTCCATCCATCTTTTACTATTTCATTTGAAAATAAGAATCCTGTTCCTTGAATATTGGTTGCAAGTCTTAATATACTTCTTGCTCTATGATTTGTTCTAATAGACCTTATCCAATGTAGAGCATATGTAGAAGATACCCAATTTTCATCAAAGTTTTTAGTATTTCTATATGAAGTTATTATTTTTTGTCCTGAATCAAATGCATCATTCATTTTTGAAATATAATTCTTTTTAAGTAAATTATCTGCATCAAATACAAAATAACCTTCAAATGTTTCTATACCATAGTCTTTTTTTATATTTTCAAATAAGAATTGAAGTGCATATCCTTTTGTTCTGTGTTCAGTGTCATGTCTTTCATATACAATAGCACCTTTACTTCTTGCTATATCTGCTGTATCATCTGTACAATTATCAGCAACTACAAAAACAGTATATAAATCTTTTGGATAATCTTGTTTATTTATACTATCTAATAAGTTTCCAATTACGAACTTTTCATTTCTAGCAGCTATTACTATTCCATATTTATGTTTATTTTTAGCAGGTTTAAATTTTCTTGTAAAAAACATTCCTATAACAAAATAAACAGCTTTATGAATAACCATTATACTTAAAATTAAACCTATTATATCATTTATTTCTTTACCATTTTGATAGAAACTACCAATTGCTTTTAATATTGAATCTAATACTTCCATAAAAAAACCTCTTAATAATTATAGCAAAATATTAAGATTAATACAATTGTTCACATACTCCTGGGTCTGGTTCATAGAAACAATGGCTTTTATATCTTCCAGCATTTCTTTGATTAAACCATGTACTTTTACAATCATCTTTACCACTTGGTGCATAAAACCATAATGCATTAGTAGCAGGATGATAGTATTCTCCTTTTAAAACTCTTTTTGCTAGTTCTTTTTCTTTAGTAGTTGCACTTCCACTATTAAAAAGTGAACTATTTGTACCAACAAAGCCACCGGGTTTTTGATAAACTACATCAGTTATACTTCTTATTTTTTTAAAATCAAGACAATCAGCAATAGCTCTATTTACAATAACATTACCTACCATAAGCATAGCAAGTTCACCTTCACCAAGAGCTTCTGCTCTCATAAGTCTTGCACATAAATCAAGTTCTTTATCAGTATATTTTATAAGCATAATATCACCTTTCATATTATATGAAAATTAGTATTTATGTAGATTATATTTTATTAGCTTTCTATAGTTAAAAGTTTGTTATATGAGGTGGTCTAAAGGCAAATATGGTTTATATAGTTAAATCTTAGTGTCAAAATTTGTCAATAATTTCAAATATACTTTAAAATAATTAAATATTTATATAAAATAAAATTGGTGATACACAATGGAGTTAAATGAAGAAATATTTAGAGAATATGATATTAGAGGAGTATATGGAACTGATATTGATGATGATATTGCATATAAAATAGGTCTTGCTTTTGGAACTAAATTAAATGAATATAATATTCCATCAACAGTAGTTGCATATGATAATAGATTATCTTCTCCAAATTTAGAATCATCTTTAGTAAAAGGATTAGTTGAAACAGGAATTCATGTAAAAAGACTTGGTCTTGCTACTACTCCTATGTGTTATTTTGCAGCAAATTATTTAAATACTAATTCTAGTATGATGATAACAGCTTCTCATAATCCTAAAGAATATAATGGATTTAAGTTTTCTTATAATGGAATTCATAATGCATATGGAAGAGATGTAAAAGAAATATATAATATAATTAAAAATGGTAAATTTACTTATGGAAAAGGTAGTGTAGAAGATGTTAATATAAGAGATGCTTATATTGATTTAGTATTGAATAAATTATCATTTGGTAATAGAAAAATAAAAGTAGTATTTGATTGTGGTAATGGTACTACTAGTATAATAGCTGATGAAATATTTTCTCATTTAAAAAATGTTGAAAGTATTGGAATATGCAATACAAGTGATGGTAATTTTCCACTTCATCATCCAGATCCTTGTGTTTATGAAAATTTAACTATGTTAAAAGAAACCGTATTACAAACTCATGCTGACTTAGGTATAGGCTATGATGGAGATGGGGATAGAGTAGGATTTGTTGATGAAAAAGGTAATATGATTGAAATTGATAAATTCTTAATTATTATGTGGAAATATTTATATGATAAAGTAGATAAAAAAGAATGTTTATTTGATGTTAAATGCTCTAAATCACTTGAAGATGAACTTATTAAATTAGGAGTTAAACCAATTGAATATAGAACAGGAAATTCATATACAAGAGCCGCTTCTGCTGAAGGTGATTATCCTTTAAGTGGTGAGTTATCAGGACATGTTTATTTTAGAGATAAATTCCCTGGATATGATGATGGCATTTATGTAGGAATGAGATTTATCGAAATGTTATCTCATATTAATAATTCTGTCAGTAGTTTACTTGATGATACGGCTAAATATTATTCAACTCCTGAAATAAAAGTACCCGCGGGTGATAATATTAAATTTGAAATAGTTAATAAAATTAGAGAATATTGTGATAGAAAAGGTTATAATTATATAACTATTGATGGTGTTAAAGCTAAATTTGATTTTGGTTTTGCTTTAGTAAGAGCATCTAATACAGGACCTAATATAACAATGAGGTTTGAAGCAACAACTAAAGAAAAATTAGACGAATTACAAAAGGAATTTACAGATGAATTAAATAAATATTTGAATAATTAATAAAAAGGGGTGTTTATTTTGAATAAAAAATTGCCATTAGATATATTAGAATCTAAAATAGATAAAATATCTCAAAGATGTTCCTGTTTGTATGGAATAGATACTAAAATATTAGTAGATAGAATGAATAGAGTAAAAGAACTTGCTGTCGTTGATAATTTATCTAAAAATCAAATAATGCAAACATTTTTTGGATATAATAATGATCAAGAAGTAGCAAAAATATTAATTAATTTTAGAAGGTGTAGATTTTATAATAAAAAATTAATATCATTTTTAGTTAATGAGACTAAATCTGAAGAGCAGGCACTTATACATGAATTGTTACATGTTGCTTCTAAAGGTCAAGTAACTAATGGATTATTAGGCATTGGACAGAAATCAAAATATACTGCACTTAATGAAGGAGTTACTCAAATGTTTGCTAATGATATTTGTGAATTTAATAGTAAAAGTTATGAAGAATTAGTATTGTTTGCTAAAGTATTAAGAAATACTTTTGGAAATAAAATTATGTGTGATGCATATTTTATAGATAGTAATATATTAAGAAAAAAATTTTATGAAACAACTAAGAACTTTAATTATTATGATACTTTTAATAAAAATCTTACAGAATTATATGATTTTGTTAACCAATATAGGGATAAAGATGTATTCATTCGATTATATTACAGTAAAATTAATTCTTTATTAAAAAATTTATTGGCAAATATAGTTGTTCCAAATATGAGTTTATTATCTGAAGAAGAAAAAAATATATTTATAGAAAATTTACTATTAGATACAAACAATAATGAAACAATAAAATCTTTTTTTGAACCAGAACATGGATTAAAATAATAATATATTATAAATCAGCAAATAATAATATAAATGTATGTGTAAAATAAGTGTGTTATCAATTCTAAACATATTGTTTATGTGATATAATTAATTAGGTGAATAATATGCAATTTATATATAAAGATATAAGTGTAAATTATGTTTTTTATGATAATAATTCAAAAGAAAATTTGATTTATTTACATGGTTGGGGTCAAAATATAGAAATGATGATGCCTATTGCTAAACCATTTATTAAAAAATATAATGTATTAATTATTGATTTACCAGGTTTTGGACTTAGTGATGAACCTAAAGAAGAATGGGATATTTATGAGTATGCAGCTTTAATTAATGAAATGACAAAAGAATTAAAATTAAATAATCCAATATTAATAGGGCATTCTTTTGGAGGTAAAGTATCACTTGCTTATGCAATTAAATATAAAACTAAAAAATTAGTTTTACTTGCAAGTCCATACAAGAAAAGTATTAAAAAAGAAACTACTAAAACTAAAATGTTAAAAGCTATGAAAAAAATACCTTTAATTAATAAATTTGAAGATATAGCTAAAAAATATATTGGATCAACTGATTATAAAACCGCGACTGTTATGATGAGAAAAATATTAGTAAAACATGTTAATTTAGATTTAACAGAGGAAGTAAAAAATATAAAATGTCCTACATTATTAATATGGGGAACTAATGATGAAGCTGTTAGCTATAATGATGCCTTAGAGCTTGAAAAATTAATATCAAATTGTGGACTTGTAACTTATGATAATTGTACTCATTATGCATATTTAGAAAGATTAAATCAAACAATAAATGTTTTAAATAGTTTCATAGGAGGAGAATAAATGAAAATATACTTTTTAATATCACTTATATTTTATATATACTATTTAATATTTAAAAGTAGAAAATCATTTCATATATTGCAGCAAAATTGGTATAATGATGGAAATAAATATTTAAAATGGATATTTAATAATCCTAAAAAAATATTTTTGACTTATGATTTATTATTTATAATATTTTTATTTTTTAAAGGGAAATTATTAGTTTTATTATTTAGTTTATTTTATGTAATAGTCTATTTTCTTTATAAAAAAGATATTAGCAAAGAGCAATCTAAAAAACCACTTGTAATAACAGCAAGAATTAAAAGATTATATGTAACAGAATTAATTATTTACTTTTTAATGATTATACCTATGATAATATGTTTTAATGAAGCAAAATTGAATATAAATTACACACTACTTGGCTTATTCATGTGTTTAAATCCGTTAGTTATTTATACAGCTAACTTAATAAATAAACCAGTTGAAAAAATGGTATTTAATCATTTCAAAAGAATGGCTAAAAATAAATTAAATAAAATGAGTAATTTAAAGAAAATTGGTATAACTGGTAGTTATGGAAAAACAACTACTAAAAATATACTTAATGATATATTAAGTGTTAAATATAATTCATTTGCTACTGAAAAAAGTTTTAATACAATGAATGGACTAATGATATCTATTAATAATAAGCTTGATAAATTTACTGATGTTTTTATAGCTGAAATGGGTGCTTTTAGAAGAGGGGAAATACAAGAAAAATGTGATTTTATTAATCCACAATACGGAATACTTACAACTATTGGTACAGCTCATTTAGAAACTTTTGGTTCAATAAAGAATGTTCAAGAAGCTAAATTTGAATTAATTAATAGCTTGCCAGATTCAGGAATTGCAGTATTAAATTTAGATGATGAATATCAAAAAAATTATAAAATTAAAAGTAAATGTAAAAAGGTATGGGTATCTTTAAATGATAAAGAGGCAGATTTTTATGCTAGTAATATACAGCTTTCTAATAAAGGTACAACATTTACTTGTACTATAAAGGAAAGCAAAGAAAAGTTTGAAATAGAAACTAAATTATTAGGTAGTGCTAATATATATAATATTTTAGAGTCTATTGCACTTTCATATAATTTAGGTTTAACTGTTGAACAAATAAAAATTGGTGTTAAAAGAATAAAACCTGTTGAACATAGATTAGAACTTAAGAAAATTGGTAATATTAATATAATTGATGATGCTTATAATTCAAATCCAGTTGGTGCTAAGATGGCTATTGATGTTCTTGGTATGATGGATGGAAAAAAGATTATTGTTACACCTGGTATGATTGAACTTGGTGATAAACAATATGAATATAATATGGAATTTGGCCGTGAGATTGCAAAAGTTTGTGATGAAGTTATATTAATTGGTGAAGAACAAACTAAACCAATATTAGATGGATTAAAGAAAGAAAAATATCCAGAGAAAAAAATACATATTTTAAATGCCGTTAAACTTGCATTTCCTTTAATGAGAAAATTGAGTGAAAAAGATACATTTGTGTTACTTGAAAATGATTTGCCTGATATATTTAATGAGGAGTGGTAAAAATGAAAATTAAAATTGGAGTAATATTTGGAGGAGAAACTGTAGAACATGAAGTAAGTATTATATCTGCATTACAAGCTATTCAAAATTTAGATAAAGATAAATATGAAGTAGTACCTATTTATATATCTAAATCTAGAATATGGTATACAGGTCATATGCTTTTAGATATGGAATTTTATAAAGATTTTTCTAATACTGAAAAGTTTGCTACTAAAGTTGTTTTATATAAAAAAGGTGATAAATTTTATTTACAAAAAACAAATGGACTACTAAGAAAAGATATTACTGATTTAGATATAATTTTACCTGTTGTTCATGGTAATAATGTTGAAGATGGAACACTTGCTGGTTATTTAGATTCAGTTGGTATTCCATATGTTGGATCTCATGTTTTAGGAGCTGCTTTAGGTCAAGATAAAGTTTTAATGAAACAAGTTATGTCATCTTGTGATATACCAGTTGTAGAATATACATGGTTTTATGATACTGAATATTTAGAAAATCCAGATAAAATATTAAAAGATATTAATAAATTAGGATACCCTGTAGTAGTAAAACCAGCTACACTTGGAAGTAGTGTTGGAATTACTTTTGTAAAAAGTGAAAAAGAAATAGAAGAAGCACTAGAAACAGCTATTAATTATGATAATAAAATTGTAGTTGAAACCGCAGTAGAAAATTTAGTTGAAGTAAATGCAAGTGTACTTGGTAATTATGAATATCAAAAAGTAAGTCCATTAGAAGAAGTAATGGGGATTGATGAAATATTAAGTTTTACAGATAAATATTTATCAAATTCTAAAACAAAAGGTTCTAGTAAAGGTATGGCACAAACAAGTAGAATTGTACCAGCTAGAATATCAAAAGAATTAACAGAAAAGATACAAGAAACATCTAAAAAAGTATTTAGAGTATTAAATTTAAGTGGTGTTTGTAGAATAGATTACTTAATAGACAAAAAATCAAATAAATTTTATGTAAATGAACCAAATACAATACCAGGTAGTTTATCTTTCTATTTATGGAAAGAATGTGGGATGAGTTATACTGAACTTCTTGAAGAAATGATACAAATAGCTATTAAAGATTATAAAAATAGAAATAAAAAAACAAGAAGTTTTGAAAGTAACATTCTTGAAGGATTTAATGGAAGTAAAGGTGTTAAAGGAGTAAAAGGACTTAAAAATTAAGCCCTTTTATTTTAATATTATTCAACAGCACCATATTTATTATTTTCATTAATACTTGGTGTACAATAAAATACTATTAAAATTATGCTACCAACTACTGGTATTAATCCAAGTAATAGAAACCATCCTGATTTATTAATGTCATGAAGTCTTCTGACTGACAATGACAAACTTGGAATTATTAATAATAATTCTATTACTAATAAAACAATATTCATAACTTCTTGACTGCTACCTATAAGACCTAATATAAATCCTAAAACAAATCCTAAAATACACATATCAAGAATTACCCACCAATAGTCTGCTCTTGTAGTACGATCTTTAAAATTAAAATAATTGCTTATAAATTTTTTGAATGCAGCTACCACTACATCTCACTCCTTTCTATTATTCATTATCTCATATATATATATGGTGTGCACCCAAAAAGCTAAAAACCATATATATTTTTCATACTACTTAGAATTATATATATATATATATGAAAAGTCAATAAATAAAAAGAAAATTTGATATAATAGAAGTGTAAAGATAGGAGTAAAGAAAAATGTTTAGAGCAAATAATGTAAATAATGAACAAGTAGATATGTGATAATGTCAACATAAAAATGTAGGTTTTGGCTAATATAATTTTGTAGGAAAACCTACATTTTTATATTAGCAA
>CANRBS010000037.1 GCA_947628895.1 uncultured Bacilli bacterium | reverse complement strand
AATATTGCCATAAAATCACTACCTTAAGTATATTTTATCACAATACACACGATTACACAAGATAAAAATAACAAAAATTTGACATAAAAAAATCCAGTATCTAACTGGTATTGAATAAGATTTAAATTTAAGTCAACTGCAAAACTCGGGTGTAAGTATGATGTTTATATTATATATGTCTACTACTAAAAATATTGATTTAAAATATAAGATACTAATTTTTATAATATCTGTATTAATAATGTTAGCTACTCTATTTGTTAAACAACATGTAATACTTGATCTAATATCTGGTAATATTTTAGCATTAATAGTATTTTTATTTATTAAATACAATAAAAAAATAGTAATTAAAACAAAAAAATTGTTAAGAATTTGACAATTTTTTTGTTTTTTTAACACAATAAATTCATTTTCATATATAATTAAATTATAAATATAATAAGTCTAGTTTCAATTTAATATTATTTTATGAGGGAGTGGTAGAGTGAAAAAACATATACTATTTGTTATTATTATTTTAACAGTTATTATTTTTATTTATTTTTCTTCATTTAAAAATAATACTGAAGTAGAAAATTTAAGTGAAGGTAAAGAAGTTACGAAAGAAGACTATATTTACAAAGATCAACTATTAGATTTAGGATATAATATTAATGAAATAAAAGTTATTCAAAAAAAGGTAAATAATATTACCGCTAAAAAGTATTTATTATCCAAAAAATATGCAAATGTAACTAAATTTTTATATTCTCCATATTTTAATATTAATAATATAGAAAGATATGAAAATTATTATAAAAATAATCCAAATTATTCTATTGATGATATTGTTATGTATGTAGAAATTGGTCTTGATAATGAATTTTATACAAATGTAAATGAAATAGATAATTATTTAGATGTAACTGCTTTAGTAAATAAATATAATAAATTACCTGATAATGTTACTTATGATGATTTAGTTACTTTAGATACAAATTATAGTAATGATGGAAAAAAACAACTTAGAAGTGAAGCTTATGATGCCACGATAGATATGATTGAAGCTGCTAAAAGAGAAAATATTAAATTAACTGTAATATCAGCATATAGAACAAGTGAATATCAAAATACTCTTTTTAATAATTCTGTTAATAAAAATGGACTTGATCATGCATTAATGTATTCTGCTAAAAGTAATTATTCTGAACATCAATTAGGTCTTGCTGTTGATTTTAATAGTGTAGATGTTAATTTTGATCAAACTGAAGAATTTAAATGGTTAAAAAATAATGCATATAAATATGGTTTTATATTAAGATATCCAAAAGATAAAGAATTCATAACAGGATATAGTTATGAACCATGGCATTATAGATATTTAGGTATAGATATTGCTACTAAAATATATAAAGAAAATATTACTTATGAAGAATATATTGTTAAATTTTCAAAAAAGACTTATCAATAAACATAAAATAATAAAAACCAAATACTAATGTACAAGAAATAGTAACTATTAATATTATTACTATTTCTTTTTTAGTATTACTCATTTCTTTATAAACTTTTGTATCTTTAATTAATGATGTATTAATTGTTTTAAAAGCATGTATTTTATATTCTTCCAAGTTATTTATATTAATAGTAATTATATTTTCACTTTTATTAAAGTTTCCATTCCCCTCTATACTTACATAAGCATTATCATTAGAAATCTCATAATTTATATCTAATTGTTTTTCATCATTTATATTTATAGAATAATCATGAATATCTTTATTAAAATTAATATCATAATTATCAATACTTAAATTAGTTAAATATGCATTAGTATCTTTATCTTTAGTATAATTTTTAAATATATTAATTATATATTGTCCATCTTTAGAAGATAAAATAGTTACTTTTTTATTATTAGTATCTAACTCTATTTTACCACTACCATTAACTATTTCATTTTTAGATGGGAATACTTTTATATTTACAATTTCTTTATTTGTAAAATAATTATATACTCTAACATTCTTTTCAAATTTAGGAATAATATAACTTCCATCAATTTCAATATTTTCAATAGCATAAACTTTAATAATACAAATAAACATAAGGAATATTAATAATATCTTTTTCATATTTATATTATTTACTAAATAATAAAATAAATTCAAAACTAAAGAAAAAATAGATTTCGTTTGAAATCTATTTTACTTGTTTAATTGTAACTTTCATAGTAAAGTCATTAATCTTAATTTCTTCTTTTGCAGTTTTACTTTCTTCTAGTGATGTAGCTAAAACTTCATCCATTATGTATTTTTTGAATTGTTCTATTGCAGATACAATTTCTTTTGGTGCAGAGTATTTCATTTCAATTCTATCTGCTATATCAAACTCACTAGTTTTTCTTAAATTTTGTACTTTTGATACTATTTCCCTTGCAAGACCTTCATTAATTAAATCTTCACTAAGAGTTGTATTAATAGCAACAGTCTTATAATTTAACATAACTGCAGTGTACCCTTCTTTTGCTTTAATATCTTTAAGTACATAATTATTTTCAATAGTATACTCTACTCCATCAAAATTAAGTTTTAAAGAACCTGATTCTAATTTCTTAACTTCTTCAGGAGTTATATTAGATAAATATTCACTAAATTTATTAATATTGCTTCCAAATAGTTTACCTACTTCTTTAAAGTTTGGTTTATATTGAACAGTTAAATATTTACTCATATCATCTTCCCAAACAATATTTTTAACATTTAATTCTTCTTTAATTAAATCTTCAAATTCTTTTATAGTATCTTTATATTTACTTTCAAATATTACTTCACTAATTGGTTGTCTTACTTTAATTTTAGCTTCATCTCTAATATTTCTAGCAAGAGAAATTAATTCAATTACTAAATCCATTTTATTTTCAAGTTCATTATTTATTAATTTTTCATTTACTTTTGGATAATCTGCTAAATGTACACTTTCTTCATCAGTTAATTTAGTATAAATTTCATCACTTATAAATGGTACAATTGGAGCTATTAGTTTACAAATTCCACATAATACTTCATATGTAGTTTTATAAACAGCTTTCTTAGAAGTATCAAGTTTACTACCCCAGAATCTTCTTCTATTTCTTCTTATATACCAGTTAGATAAATCATCACATACAAAGTCTTGGATAAAATGAACTGTCTTATTCATATCATAATGATCCATAGCATCAGTTACATTTTTAACTAAATTATTATATTTAGAAAGTAACCATTTATCTATATCTTCAAGGTCTTTATATTTAACATCAAAACCTCTTGGATCTACTTTATCAGTATTAGCATACATTTCAAAGAATGTATATGTATTTTTAAGAGTACTCATGAACTTAGAATTTACTTCTTTAATACCATCTTCATCAAATTTAAGTGGTGTCCATACTGGACTTACATGTAACATATACCATCTAGTAGCATCAGCACCATATTTATCCATAACTGTAAATGGTTCAACTGCATTACCACGAGATTTATGCATTTTTTGTCCATATTTATCAAGTAATAAATCATTTACAAGTACATTTTTATAAGGTGCTACATCCTTTAAGAATACAGATATTACTATTAATGAATAGAACCATCCTCTAGTTTGATCAATTCCTTCTGCTATAAAGTCAGCTGGGAAATGACTTTCAAAATATTCTTTATTTTCAAATGGATAATGATATTGTGCAAATGGAACAACTCCACTATCAAACCAAACATCAATTACATCAGGAATTCTACTCATTTCTTTACCACAATCTGGACATTTAATATGTACATTATCTACATATGGTTTATGTAAATCAATATCATGATCTATTTTTTCAATTGATTTTTCAACAAGTTCATCAATTGAACCTATCATTTCTTTGTGTCCACAAGAACAAGTCCATAATGGGATTGGACATCCCCAATATCTACTTCTTGAAATACCCCAATCTTGTAAGTTTTCAAGCCAATTTGCAAATCTCTTTTCACCTACATAATCAGGGAACCAATTAACATGTTTATTAGCTTCAACTATTTTATCTTTAAATGCAGTTACTTTAATATACCATGCAGGTTTAGCCATATATATTAAAGGCGACTTGCATCTCCAACAATGAGGATAATTGTGTGTTAATTTAATTTTCTTAAATAATTTATCATTTTTCTTTAAATAATCTATTATTTCAAGTTCTAACTTTGGATCTGTTACTAATCTTCCTTTCCAAGGACCATCAGTATATTTTCCATCAAGTCCAACTGGATTTAACATTGGTAAATCATATTTTTGACCAACTAAATTATCATCTGCACCAAATGCAGGAGCAGTATGTACAATACCAGTTCCATCTTCCATAGTTACATAATCATCACATGTAACATAGAATGCTTTTTTATCTACTTTAAAGAAATCCATTAATTGTTCATACTCTATATATTCTAAGTCTTTTCCTTTATAAGTTTCAAGTACTTTATATTCACTTCCAAGTACGGTATCAGCAAGCTTACTTGCAAGTATAAATTTATAACCTTTACTTTCAACTTTAATATATTCTTCATTTGGATTTACACAAAGAGCAACATTAGCTGCTAGTGTCCAAGGAGTTGTTGTCCAAGCTAAAAAGTATTCATCTTTTCCTTTTAATTTAAATGGTATGATTACTGAATTTACATCTATTTCTTGATATCCATCTGCTACTTCATGACTAGAAAGTTCTGTTCCACATCTAGGACAATATGGTAATACTTTATGACTATGATATACAAGTCCTGCATCAAAGAATTGTTTTAAAATCCACCATTCACTTTCTACATATTCATTTTTAAATGTAATATATGCATTTTCAGTATCAATAAATTGACCCATTCTATCAGTTAAACGAACAAATTCTTTTTCATTTAATCTTACATTTTTCTTACATTCAGCACAAAATTTTTCTACACCATACTTTTCAATATCATTTTTATCTTTAAATCCAAGTAGTTTTTCAACATTAACTTCAGTTGGAAGACCATGAGTATCCCATCCTACTTTTCTATCTACTTTATATCCTTGCATTGTTTTGTATTTACATACTGCATCTTTTAATATTTTAGCAAGTAAATGGTGTATTCCAGGAAATCCATTGGCATAAGCAGGGCCATCATAAAAAACAAAATTATCACAATTATTTCTATTTTCAATAGTCTTATTTAATATGTCCATTTTTTTCCAATGTTCAACCAATGATTCTTCTACTTCTTTTACTGTTCCTTTTTCTAATTCTTTAAACTGTTTCATACTTTTTTCCTCCTAAATAAAATAAAAAGGAATGATACAAGGAGTCATATAGACGGTACCATCCCTAAATTTAACTTAATTGATGTAACGTATCACACGTACTTATCTTATCCATAAGTAACATTAGAAGTGATCTATATATAACTTCAATTATTAGTTCACACCTACCACTAACTCTCTTTAAAATTCATTATATATCGTCTTCCTCATTTGTTTTACAACAAAGATATTGTAACATTTAAAAATATGTTTGTAAAGTGATTTTATTACTAATATTACTTAATTCTTTACATTTTATTAAGAATATGGTATAATATATACACATTTTAAAAGGGGGATAAAAATGAAAAATAAAAAATTATTTAAAATAATTACATTTGCTTATGCAATATTAATAGCTGGAAGTTTCTATGCTAAAAGTTTAGATAACAAAAAAGACAATAACAATGTAAAAGAAAATATTTCTATTGAAGAAGTAGTAAAAAGTACACCTATTGAAGCAAATATAGTTAGTGAGGAAGCTAATAATGTAGAAAATTCATCAAACATAATAGAAAAAGAAACTAATATGCCTATATTTTATGATACTAATTATATGGCATATATTAATAATGATTCTTATGTTTATGGATATTATGATTTTACTAAACCTATTGGCATCATTAATAAATATCAAAAAGTATTAGTTTTAAGAGGTAATGATGAATTTAGTTTAGTTGAATATGAAAATGGTAATTTCTTTTATATTTCAAATGAATCAATTGAAACATTACCTGAATTATTTGTTGAAGTAGATTTAGATTCACAAAATGTAAAAATGTATGAGAATTATGAAGAAATATTATCTTCACCTTGTACAACAGGTAAAAATTCTACTAAAACACAAGAATGCTATGATGCAGTAGATTGGATGGCCTCTCCTTTTACATTAGAAGGTCCTGGATATAGTTGTCCTGTTAGTTATTGGATGCCTTTTAATGGTGGTGTTGGTTTACATGATTATCCTTACCAAGATCAAACTATGTTTGGAACAGATTATTATAAAGAAAATGGTTCACATGGTTGTGTAAGACTTCCATATGATGCTGCTAAAAGTATATATGAAAAAATTGATACTGATACATATGTATTAGTACATAAATAAAAAGTATTTCAAATTTCTGAAATACTTTTTTAATACTAAAATAAATTAGTTATAAACGGATCTATTATATTTGAAAAATATATTACTATAAGTGCTCCAATTATCAAAAACGGTCCAAAAGGAATAATACCTTCTTTATTCTTTTTTATTGTAATTAATGAAAAAATAAGTCCAGTAACTGATGCAAAGAATAAAGACACAAAACTATTTAAAAATCCTAAACTAAGTCCAATTACTCCCATTAATTTAATATCACCATCACCAAGAGATTCTCTTTTAAATATAATATTTCCAAATATTTTTATACCATACATTACACCAAATAAAACAATAGCACTAATAATTCTCATAAGTAACTGAGATCTATCTAAAAAATAATATGAAATAATTAGAGCTATAGTTGCAAGTACTAATACTCTATCACTTATATAGTAAAATTCAAAGTCACTAACAATTGTAACTATTAAAACACAAGTAAGTATTGTAGAAATAAAGAATTCTATATTAAATTTAAATAATATATAATTCATTGCAAACATTATACAACCAAGAATTTCACATAAAAAGTATATAAATCCTATTTTTTCTTTGCAATATACACACTTACCATCTTGAATGATATATGAAATTATTGGAATATTCATATACCATTTAAGTGGTTTCTTACAAGAGGAGCAAAAACTACTTGGATAAGTAGTTTTTATTTTATTTGGTATTCTATATCCCATACAACCTAAGAAACTCCCCATGATTGCACCTATTAATAGTAACCATATTATAATAAATGTATCCATAAATCCCCCTTACTTATTAATGTACTGTTTGATATAAGTCAAACATTGGTATTAATACTGATATTAATATAAATCCTACTATAACTGCAAGAGATATAATCATTACAGGTTCTATAAATGTCTTAATTAAATCAACAGATTGGCGTTCTAATTTTTGATAATAATCTGCTACTTTTTCTAACATTTCAGCAAGTTCACCAGTTGATTCTCCAGTTACTATCATGAAGTATGCAACTTCAGGAATAGCCCAGTGATCTTTAAATGTCTCACTCATCTTATTACCTTTAATTAAGTTATCAATTGTTCTCATCATTATATCTTTATATATTTCATTGTTTGTTATTTTAGCAAGAATATCTATACTATCAGCAAGTAAGATATTATTCTTTTGTAATGATGAGAATGTTCTTGAGAATAATGACATTTCTTTATATATTATAATTTTACCAATTACAGGTAATTTCATAAATATTTTTTGCATTAATACTCTAAATGCTTTAATGTTTTTATATAAATAAATGTAAGCTGCTACTACCGCGATAATTCCAAATATTAAATATAAATATTCATTTTGTAAGAATGCTGATATATCTAAGCAAACTTGAGTTATTGAATTTATTTCTGTATCCATAGATTCATAAACATCAACAAATTTAGGAACGATATATGTAAGCATAAATACAACTATTGCTATTGCAAATACAAATACTACAGCTGGATATGCAATTGCACTAATAATTGCTCGCTTTGTATCTTCTACTTCTTGATAATAATCAGCCATTTCATCTAATGTTTCTTCTATATTACCCATCATTTCAGCAGATTTTACCATATTAGTAAGTAATGGTGGGAATGAACTTCCTTGTCTTTTTAATGCTTCAGAGAATGTTTGTCCCATAGTAAGCTCATATATTAATGATTCATATATAGGTCTATATTTTCTTCTCTTATCTTGTTGTGCTAATACTTTAACAGCATCTGTAAGTGGAATTCCAGCTTTAATATAAGTTGATAATTGAGTTAACCAGAATATTAAATCTTTAGTCTTAATTTTTGTTTTAAATGCACTAGTTTCACCATGTAAGAAATTAATAAATTTACTTGTTGTTATTTCATAAACTGTCATTTGTTCATCATTTAAATATGAATAAACATCCATTTTTGAAAATGCTGGGAAATAACCTCTAACAACTTTTCCTTCTTTATTTCTTGCAATATATCTATATGTAATTTTAATAGGATTTTTAACTGTATCAGGGCTATTTGGATTAATAATTAATGGTACATAAGTTGCTTCTTGTTTCTTTCTTGCTTCTTTTACAAAAGATAAACTTTCCCATTTTTCTGATATAAATTCTGCAATTCTTTGAACTAAAGGTTTACCTGCAGTTTTTTGTATATATCTATCCATATATGCATCTCTAACTGCTTTATAATGATCAAATACCTTTTTAAAGTATTTATAAATTGCCATAGGTATGCTTACTATAAATATTCTAAATATAAAAGTAATACCTGTTTTTACACTACCAAATAATATTACAAATTCATTTATAAAATTAGAAAAGAATTTCTTTATTGCGAAAAAAACAGTTTCTCTTAAAAAAGTAGTCGTTTTACTAGATCCATATTTAAAATATGTATAAATCTTACCAAATATTGATATTATAAATCTAAATATTTCTGATATACCTATAAATACACTTTTAAATAAATTTCCTATTTCTATAAATATAAAACTTATTACAGATACTACAGATATATTCTTTTTATTAGACTTAACCTTTTTATCTTTTTTAGATTTTGTAGTTTTGTTTTTCTTTTCTTTAATTTTCTTCTCTTTTTTTGCCATAACAAAATCTTCCTTCTTATTCTATATAAATGATTATAACATATAAATTAAAAAATAAAAACACTTTTTTTAAAAAATTTAATATAATATTATAGGTGAACATAATGAATGGTAATCTTTTAAGCATATTCAAAAAAGTTAATATCTCTTCCATTGCTAGTGGAGCTAATAAAACTCTTAATATTGTAAAGAAAACTATTCCAGTATATAAGGAAATAAGGCCTTATATTAACCATGAAAAAACTATTTTTAAAAAAACCGTAAAACAAGAAATAGATGAAAAAGAAAGTAATATATCAAATACAAATGAATATAATGATACTCTCACTTTCTTTCAATAATTATTCTATTTTATCAGTACTAAGTATTGTTAAAAATGCTTCTTGAGGAATTGAAACACTACCTACTTGTTTCATTCTTTTTTTACCTTCTTTTTGTTTTTCTAAAAGTTTTCTTTTTCTTGATACATCTCCTCCATAGCATTTAGCAAGAACATTTTTTTTCATTGCTGATATATCTTCTCTTGCTATTACTTTAGAACCAATACTTGCTTGTATTGGAACTTGAAACATTTGTCTTGGAATTATTTTCTTTAAGTTTTTACAAATTACATTTCCTCTTTGATATGCAAAATCTTTATGAACTATAATACTTAAAGCATCAACTATTTCACCATTTAATAAAATATCCATTTTAACAAGCTTACTTTCTCTATTACCTATAAATTCATAATCAAAAGAGGCATATCCTTTAGTATAACTTTTTAATTTATCAAAAAAATCATATACAATTTCTGCAAGTGGAAGTTCATATACTATATTTACTCTTTTTTCATCTAAATACGAAATAGATTTATATATTCCTCTTTTATCTTGACATAATTCCATAATAGAACCAACAAATTCATTTGGAACATAAATATTAGTTTTAACAAATGGTTCTAATATTTTAGATATTTTAGTTGCCTGTGGCATTTTAGATGGACAATCTACAAATACACTACTTCCATCACTTAAAACAACTTCATATATAACTGATGGGCTAGTTGCTATTATATCAAGTCCAAATTCTCTTTCAATTCTCTCTTCTATTATTTCCATATGAAGTAAGCCTAAAAATCCGCATCTAAATCCAAAACCTAATGCAACTGATGTTTCTGGTTCAAAAACAAGTGATGCATCAGATAATTTTAATTTTAGTAATGCTTCTTTTAATGCATTATATTTAGAACTATCTACAGGATATATTCCAGAATATACCATTGGTTTCATTGGTTTATACCCAGCTAGAGCTTCTACTACTTCACCATCTTTGCAAATAGTATCTCCTACTTCTACTTCAGTAATACTTTTAATAGATGCACTTAAAAAACCTACTTCACCAGATGATAATTCATCTTTTTTTATTTCTTTTGGTGTATGTTTTCCAAGTTCTAATACTTCATATACTGCGGATGAATTAATAAATCTTATTTTATCCCCTACTTTAACGGTACCATCTACAATTCTAACTAGTACAACAACACCTTTATATGGATCAAAATAACTATCAAAAATTAATGCTCTTAATTTATTTGAATTACTCTTAGGACTTGGTACTCTATCAATTACTGCATCTAATAATTTATCTACTCCAACTCCAGTTTTACCGCTACAAAGTATTATTTCATCTTTTTCAAAACCAATATTAATAAGTTCATCTGTTACGGTTTCTATATCTGCATTTGGCAAATCTATTTTATTAATAACTGGTATTATTTTAAGATTTGCATCAAGTGCTAAATATAAATTAGCAAGAGTTTGTGCTTCAATACCTTGTGTTGCATCTACTACAAGTATTGCTCCTTCACATGCAGCAAGACTACGAGATACTTCATAACTAAAATCTACATGTCCTGGAGTATCTATTAAATGAAGTAAATAACCTTTATAATGAAGTTCTACTGCATTTAATTTGATAGTAATTCCTCTTTCTCTTTCAAGATCCATAGAATCAAGTATTTGATCTTTCTTTTCTCTTTCACTTACTGCATTACAAATATCAAGTATTCTATCTGCAAGAGTACTCTTACCATGATCTATATGTGCAATTATACAAAAATTTCTTATTTTTTCCTTTTCCATAAGTAAAATTTTAGCACAAAAAAATAGTTTTTTAAACTATTTTAATAATTATTATTCATTTTCAATAATTTCATTTTCAACCGTTGGCTCATTTATTTCAACTGGTTTATATTCAGCATTAAAATCTAAATTAGCAACAAAATATGTATTTTGTACTTCATTTGGTGTATTTTCATCAAGCCAAGTCCATAAACAATAAGTTCTATCTTCATTTGATAAAAGCATATCATCTCTTAAAATAACATTATCTTCTAAATTACCATATGTATTAATACTAACATTTTCTCTATCTATACTTTTACTACAATTACTTATACCTACTTTTATATTATTTGAATATAGTTCAGTAAGACTCTTATATTCTTCAATATTATTTATAGGCTTATAATCTTTATCTTCATTTAATTTTATTGTTAAATATGTTTTTAAAGTTCCAGTATTCTTAATATTAAAAATATATGGATCACTTTTTAATGCTTCCATATCACTTGTATATGGATAAATACTATCAATTACACTTTTACCATCTACTGTTTTAGTACCAATAACTTGTCCAAAATTAGCATAATCTTTTTTACAAGTTTCATCTATACAAAAAGTTATTTCTAAGTCACCTATATTAATTGTATTATCTTCTCCTTTATCAATAGACATAAAGTAAGCATAAGAAGACCCAATAAATACAGCTACTATAATAAATACAAATGATATTAATATAATTAATTCTTTTTTTACTAATTTATCTATATACATATGCTCTCCTCAAATATTATATATTAAATATATCATAATTATAGATTTAATACAAATGAAAAAAATGAAGAATTTTATCCTCATTATTTATCAATATGTACATCTACTTGTTTATATGGAATTTCTATTTTATTTTTATCAAATTCTTTTTTAATACTTTCCATTAAATCAAAATATACATTCCAGTAATCTTCTGTTTTAGTCCAAACTCTTAATGTAAATACTAAAGCAGAATCAGCATGAGTTTTAAGTCTTACTACTTTATCTTCATCTGCTAGTATTAATTCATGTTTATCTATTATTGAATTTAATACTTTTTTAACTTTGTCTATATCAGTATTATATGATACAGATACATCAATATCTACTCTTCTTTTTCTATTATATGAATAATTTATTATATTTGAATTTGATAAATTACCATTTGGAAGTTGTATTATTTTATTATCAATTGTAGTTACTGTTGTATAAAACATTGTTATTGATTTTACTGTTCCTTCTAAATTATCTACTGATATATAATCTCCTACTTTAAATGGTTTAAAGATAAGTATCATTAGTCCACCAGCAATATTAGAAAGTCCTCCTTGTAGTGCAAGACCAATTGCTACTGCACAAGAACCTACTATTGTTACAAGTGATGCCATTGGAACACCAATTATTGAAAGTATTATTACAAATAATAATATTTTAAGTGAAATGACTACAAAACTAATAACAAATCCTTTTGCTGATTCATCTAATGCTTTAAGTTTATGTTCTTTTTTTAAACTCTTTTCAAGTAAACTAATTAATCTAAATCCTATTACTAAAATTATTAATGATATTAATATTTTAATAAGTAAATCACTAGCACCAGTTATTAAATTTTCTAATACTTTTTCCATATATTATCACCAAATACATACTATCATAAATTTAATTTCTTTACAAGATTTTAATTATTTAACTTGACAACACCAGATATTAAATCTTTTTCACCTTGAGATGCTAAATAATATATTCTTAAAATATCATTTTCACTTAAATATTCATCTGAATTTTTAATACGATTATTAGAATCTTTTACTTCAATATATAAATTATCTGATAACTCTATTTCATTAATTTTGATTGATTTATCAAAAGTCATTGAATAATCATAAGATAAATTAGTTTTATTTAATGTTACATCATTTTTAAAATCTATTATATAATCATTGACTTTAATTTTTTTAACTGTTAACCAATCTCTAATATCATCAATATTAAAATTTAATGATGTATTAGTAATTTCTAAATAATCTACTCGACCATAAGAAATAGAAACTGAAAAAACATTATTAATAATAACATTTTCTGCATATAATTGATCAATTGTTATAGTTGCATTTTTAAAGTCATTAATTTTACCATTTCCCATAAATTTTATATATAATCCTTTTATATTTTCTTTTTCTTCATTTGTAAAATTATGGTAATATGATACATGTTTATTATACTCTTTATTATAATATTCTATTATTTGTTGACTTACTTCCTCATTATCAAATATGTTTGACTTGTGTAAATAATATGCAATTTCTCTACTCATATTAGTAGTTAATCTAAAACAAAATAAATATATAAAAATTATTAAAAATAATATATATAATATTTTAAAGAAAATATTTTTAGTAATATTTTTTATTTTATAAATATAACTTAATATTACATATGAAATACTTGGAATAACTACACTTAATATAATCATAGTTAAAAAATAGAAATTATCTTTATAATCACTAGAATTAATGACATACATTACAGGACTTAAAAAACAAAAATAAAATATAAATGAAAGAATAAAATATAAATTTAAATATTTATTTTTTTTATCTTTGATTAGCATATAAATTGATATATATGATAATAAATATAAAGTAAGAAAAATACTATTAAAAAGTAAATCTCCTCTATCATAATTTGCTAATCCAAGAATATTATAATAAAATAAAATAATTTGAATTACTAATAATAATATAATACATATAAATTTAAGACTTTTTTTCATTTCCTACACCTACTATCTATTGAAATTATATATTTAAAAGATATATAAAGTCAATATTAACAAAAAATATTAACAAAAAATATTAACAAAAAATAGAATAAATTTATTTTTTATTTATTCTATTTTTATCTAATATATCTTTTAGAAACTCTCCAGTATAAGATTCTTTTACTTTAACTACCTCTTCTGGTGTACCAGTAGCAATTACTTCACCACCAAAGTCTCCACCTTCTGGTCCTAAATCAATAATATAATCAGCTTGAGCAATAATATCTAAATTATGTTCAATTACTATTACAGTATCTCCATTATCAACTATTCTATTTAATATAGTAAGTAATCTTTTTATATCATCTTGATGAAGTCCTGTTGATGGTTCATCTAATATAAATACACTTTTACCAGTAGGTTTTTTCTGTAATTCTTTAGCAAGTTTTACTCTTGATGCTTCACCTCCAGATAATGTTACAGCGGTTTGACCAAGTTGTACATATCCAAGTCCTACTTCATCCATTATTTTAAGTGTTTTATATACTTTTGGTACATTTTCAAATATTTTTAATGCTTCACTAACTCTTAAATCTAATACTTCTGCTATATTTAAACCTTTAAATTTAATTTTTAATGTTTCTTTATTATACCGTGTTGCATTACATACATCACATGGAACATAAACATCTGGTAAAAAGTGCATTTCTATTTTCTTAACACCATCTCCAGAACATGCTTCACATCTTCCACCTTTTACATTAAAACTAAATCTACTTTTATCATATCCTCTTATTTTAGCTTCTCTTGTTTCAGAGAAAACATCTCTAATTGAATCAAATACACCAGTATAAGTTGCTGGATTACTTCTTGGAGTTCTACCTATTGGATCTTGAGTAATATTTACTATTTTATCTACATATTCAAGTCCTTTAATAGTTTTATATTTACCAGGTTTATCTTTAGATTTATAAATCTTACTCATTAATGCTTTTCCAAGTATTTCATTTACTAAACTTGATTTACCACTACCACTAACTCCAGTTACACAAATAAATTTACCAAGTGGAAATTCTACAGATATTTTCTTTAAGTTATTCTCTTCACATCCTGTAATTTTAATACTTTTTCCACTACCTTTTCTTCTTTTCTTTGGAACTTCTATTCTATCTTTTCCACTTAAATATCTACCTGTTATAGATTTTTCATTTTTCATAACTTCTTCTGGAGTACCACATGCTACTAAGTAACCACCTTCAGTTCCAGCTTTTGGTCCAATATCGACTAGATAGTCAGCAGCAAGCATAGTATCAGTATCATGTTCTACTACTATTAAAGTATTACCTAAATCTCTCATTTCTTTAAGAGAATTTATAAGTTTAGCATTATCTCTTTGATGAAGTCCAATTGATGGTTCATCTAATACATAAAGTATTCCAGATAATCTACTACCAATTTGAGTTGCAAGTCTTATTCTTTGAGCTTCACCACCAGACAATGTTGCTGCTTCTCTTGATAAAGTTAAATATTCAAGACCAACATTTTTTAAGAAATTTAATCTTTCTTTTATTTCTTTAATTATTAAAAATGATATTTCTTCTTGTTCTTTAGTTAATTTTAATTTATCAAAAAATTCAATTAAATTTCTTATACTTAAATTAGTAATTTCATATATATTTTTACCACCAACTCTTACACTTAATGCTTCTGGTTTTAATCTTGCTTGATGACAAGTTGGACATGGAAGTTCTGTCATATATCTTTCTATCCATTCCCTTATAGAAGGAGATACTGTTTCCATATATCTTCTTTCAAGATTAGTAATAATTCCTTCAAAATAATCATAACTTTTTAAAGTACTTCCACTTCTTGTTGTAAGTGTTAAATCTAATTTTTCATCTGAACCATATAAAATAATATCTAATTCTTTTCTAGTTAAATCTTTAACTGGTTTATATAAATCAATATTATAGTGTTTTGCTACTAATTTTAATTTTTTATAATATATATTTAGAGTTTCACCACTTTGAAAAGATGCAACTGCTCCATCCATTATTGATAAAGATTTATCCGGTATTAATATATCTTCATCAATTCGCATATTTACTCCAAGTCCTTTACAATCAGGACAAGCACCATATGGACTATTAAATGAAAATAATCTTGGTTCTAATTCTGGTAAACTAAAATCACATAAAGGACAAGCATAGTTTTCACTAAATACAATTTCTTTATCTCCAATTATATTTATTACTACTTTACCATTTGATAATTTAGTAGCCGTTTCAATACTTTCAAATATTCTGCTTCTTGAGTCTTCTTTAATAGAAAGTCTATCAATTATAACATTTATATTATGTTTTTTATTTTTTTCTAAAACTATATCTTCAGTTAAATCAACTGTTTCATTATCAATTTTAGCTCTAATGAATCCTTCTTTTCTCAAATCTTCAAGTAAATCTTTATGAGTTCCTTTTTCTCCATGAACAATTGGTGACATTATTTCTATTTTAGTACCTACTTCTAACTCTAATATTTTATTAGTCATTTCTTCTATACTTTGTTCACTTACTACTATATTGTGTTTAGGACAATATGGTTTTCCAATACGAGCATATAAAAGTCTTAAATAATCATATATTTCAGTTATAGTTCCAACTGTACTTCTAGGATTTTTATTAGTTGATTTTTGATCTATTGAAATACTAGGACTAAGTCCTTCAATTGAATCTACTTCAGGTTTATTCATATTACCTAAAAATTGTCTTGCATAAGCACTTAAACTCTCAACATATCTTCTTTGACCTTCTGCATAAATTGTATCAAAAGCAAGAGATGATTTACCACTACCACTAACTCCAGTCATTACAATTAATTTGTTTTTAGGAAGTTCTAAATTAATACCTTTTAAATTATTTTCTCTTGCATTTTTTATAATTATTTTATCCATTTTTGCACCTTCTTATTTATAATATCCCAAAAATTAAAAATATTATACAAAATTCAAATATAAAACTCAAGTATGAAATATTTTTAAAATTTATTTCTTAAACATTATATTAAACAAATAAGTGTTTGTCAATATTTCCAAAAAAAAATTACTATAAGTAATTTTTATTTACATGCTGGATTATTTAAATTATTTTCAGTAGGATAGTCGCAGCAACCACATGCTTTTCCATCGCTATTAGCAATACATTTTACGATTTCTTCTCCACCTACATTAGTAATATCAACAAGACATGTATCCATATATTCAGATGTGGATGATCCTTTATTAGCAACATATAATTTTACAGTATAATTACTAGGAATTTCTTCTCCTGTTACTGGATTATATAAATCTTTTGATATATAATTAGTATTTTTAAGTTCACCTAATTTAATATACATTTCTTTTCTTTGAGCAAATTGTTCTAACCAAGAATCATTTAAATCTATATACATAGTTGCTGCTCTTTGTATTTCTAAATATTTATTTTCTAAATCCTCTTTAGATGTATCACTATCAATATTTTCAAATGATATAGTAGCTGATACTGTTATTACTGATATAATTACTACAACTACTAAAAGTTCTATTAATGTAAATCCTTTCTTCATAATGATCTTACCTCCATATTATATCTTCATTATACACTATTTTATATTAAATTAAAATAGGAACAAAAAATAAATTTCAATAATTAAAATTATTTCATTTATCCTGAGCAACTTCATAATTACTCTTTTCTGCTTCAACGGATTTTACTCCTCCACAGACCATATTTCCGAATGTCGCGTCCGTACTTCATTTTTTCTTTATTTTTATTTTCTATTTATTCATATCTATATTCTTTAAATAATCCCTCTACCATTATATTTATACTTGCATTTAAATCTCTATCTATCATTAATCCACAATTCTCACATTCATATCCCCTTTTATTTATATCTTTCATCTCTTTTTTTATATTTCCACACCTTGAACATATTTGACTACTTGCATAATATCTATCTACTTGATAATATTCTTTATTTTCCCAATCACATTTATATTTTATTCTTCTTATTATATCTGACATTGTGGAATTTATTATTGATTTTCTTAAACTTTTATTACCCTTTTCTATCATTTTATCTATCTGTGATAATGTCAACATAAAAATGTAGGTTTTGGCTAATATAATTTTGTAGGAAAACCTACATTTTTATATTAGCAA
>CANRBS010000036.1 GCA_947628895.1 uncultured Bacilli bacterium | reverse complement strand
GCTTTAGGTCAAAAAAACGAGATAAAAATCCCGTTTATGTTTAAAATTTTTTGAGACATTTTCAAAAACTATTGACATCAAAAAAAGACTAATAAAGTCTTTCTTCATATTCAAATTCTTGATCTAATATACAAACAGTATCTCCTTCTTTAGCTCCAAGCTCTTTTAAATCATCATCTACACCTAAATTTTTAAGTTTACGAGCAAATCTTAAAGCAGATTCATCACTATTAAATCTAGTCATTTTAAGTAATTTTTCTAATTCATCTCCACTAACTAACCATTTATTATTACCAATTCTAGTAATTTTATATGGTTTTTCATGTTTAAATTCATATAATACATAATCTTCAAATTCATTATCTTTATATATTTCTTCATCTGGAATATTTTTTAATATTTCAGAAAGTTTAAAAACTAGTTCTTTTACACCCATTTTAGTAGCAGCACTAACTTCAATAACTTCTATATTTGGAAATTCTTTTTTAAATCTTTTTAAATTTTCTTTTGATATTTCTAAATCCATTTTATTAGCAACAACTATTTCTTTTTTATTATATAAATTTTCATCAAAATTTTTAATTTCATTTCTAATAATTTTATAGTCTTCAATTACATCTCTATTATCAACCTCAGCCATATCAAGTACATGACATACTATTTTACAGCGGGATGCATGTTTTAAGAATTTATCTCCAAGGCCAATTCCTTTACTAGATCCTTCAATAAGTCCTGGTAAGTCTGCTACTACAAAACTATAGTCACCTGATTTTACAACACCTAAATTTGGTACTAATGTTGTAAAATGATAGTCTGCTATTTTAGGTTTAGCTGCACTAATTACGGATATTAATGAACTTTTACCAACTGAAGGGAAACCTACAAGTCCAACATCTGCAAGTAATTTTAATTCACAAAGTATGTTTCTCTCTTCTCCAGGTTCACCTAGTTCACTAGTATAAGGTGCTTTATTTTTATTAGTCATAAAAGCAGCATTTCCTTTACCACCCCGTCCACCTTTAGCAACAATGCATTCTTGTGCTTCTTCTACTAAATCACAAATAATTAAATTAGTATCAGTATCTTTAATAGTAGTACCAACAGGAACCATTACAATAGTATCTTCTGCAGAAGAACCAGTTTGATTTCTTCCTCTTCCCATTTGTCCACTAGCTGCTTTTAATATTTTTTTATATCTTAAATCTATTAGAGTTCTAAGTCCTTTATCAGCTTTGAAAATAATATTTCCACCTCTTCCACCATTACCACCATCAGGTCCACCTAGTGGAACATACTTTTCCCTCAAAAAAGAAGTGCACCCATCTCCACCTTTACCAGCTATTAATTTAAGGTTAACTTCATCTATAAACATATATGTCCCCTCTTTTCATAAATGTATTTTAGCAAAATTAATATAAAAAGTAAATAAAAGAAAGTCATAAAAGACTTTCAAATAAGTTATATTAATCACTTTTAAAATACATTTGATCCTAGTATTAATTTAATGTATTTCTTTTATCTATTTCATCTTGTATTTGTTTATTTTTAGTTTCTTTTAATAATTTTATTTTGTTATAAATATCTAAAAAAGTAGTAAATAAGCTTACATAAGAAGATAAATCATTTTTATCAATATTTGATTTTATTAACTTATTTAATTTATTATCTAATTCAATCAAAGTATTATCATTTAAAAGATTATTTAATTCATCAATTTCTAATTTATCAATATTTTTTAACTTTTTTATATAACTATTTAATTTTAATCTTATTATTTCTTTTTCTTCTATTGCATCTTTAATGCTTATAATTTTTCCAATTTGATTTTCATTTATTTCATCATTAAAATCATTATATCCTAAAGCTTTAAAATAACCTATAGTTTCATCTTTTAATCCATTATTTTTTAATTTATTGATTAAAATTTCTCTTGATGTTTCAAATATATCAAATTGATTATTTGGAAGATTTTTATCAAATATTTTTTTAATACATTTAAAATTTAAATTATTTATTACATCTATTAATTTATTTTTATCTACTGAATTGATATAAAGTAAGGGTTTTTCTATATTTTCCATCAAAAAAACTATTTGATCTATATTCATATTTTGAATAATTAAAAATTTTCTAGTTGAACTATTTTCCTGATTAAAATATTTAAAAGCATCATTTACTGACATTTTTTCTAATTTATCTTGTTCTATTTTAATTGAAGATTTTATATCAGTATTAATTCTATCTTTTAAATTTTTACAATTTTTTTCTAAAGAAGCTAATTCATTATTTAAATTTTTTATTATATTTTCTATATGCATTTTTTTAATAGGATTAATAACTCTAACTAATTGATTTTGTTTTTCTTTAATATCATTCTTTTTTAAATTGATTAAATTTTCTAAAGTGGAAAGTTCTTTTTGTAAAATATTTTCTTCATTCATTTGTTTTTTCCCCTATTTCTTTTAATTTTCAAAATATTATTTAAGTATTTCATATAATAACTCCTACTTCACATATAACAAAATCAATAGAAAAATTTAATATATAATTTTTATTAATTAATATTAGCTACCTTTCTCTACTTTACTATATTATTATATCGTATTTAATATTTATTTCAAGATATTTTTTAATTTTCACAATAAATAAAAAGATGTCCTTGAGACATCTTATATATACATTGGTGCATGTTTAAAGAATTTTTCTTCTACTGTATCTATATTAGTTTCATTTACTAATGTTACTTTACCACTTTCAAGTGATTTTTGAACATCAATTAGTCTTTGATTTCTAGAACCTCTAAATAGAAGTGATAAATCTCTTTGTTCTAATATAAATCTTCCATCTACTAGAACATCAATATTCTTTAAAAATTCTAAATATATTGGTTTTGATTTAGCAAGTTCCATTAGTTCTTCATAAGTAAATCCTGTATATACCCATATATTTAAGCCTTTCTTTTTAGCATATTCTGCTATTATATTACAAGCTTCTGGTTGATACATAGGATCTCCTCCACTAAATGTAAGTCCAGTTTGATATTCTAATTCATCTATAGCTTCTAGTACCATATCAATTGGAACAAGTCCTCCACCATTAAAATCATGTGTTTGAGGATTTTGACAACCTTTACATTTATGTCCACATCCTTGTGTCCATAGAACTGCTCTTAAACCAGGTCCATCAACAATACTATCAGTTTGTAAATCAGCAGCTAAACGAATTTCATTAATTTTCTTTGATTCCATGAGTAACTCTGTCTTCTACTTCACTTCTTTTAGCATTGTTAAATCTATCAAGTGTTCCAACTAAATATCCTGTGATTCTTCTGATTCTTTCAAATTTTACACCTTCACCCACTGTTTTTTTTGCTTTTTCATTTTTCATTTTTTATTACCTCTTTCCTTTTCTATTATTAACGACCACAGCAGTCGTAACAATTAACTTTTTCCATTTCTACACCTTCGCCTTCATGTCTTCCACATCTAGGACATACATCTTTAATAACTCCTACATATCCACATACAGGATCTCTATCAACTGGATGGTTAATAGCACCATATCCTATATCATTATCATGCATTATTCTAACTACTGATTCAAATGCATCTACATTATTTACTGTATCTCCATCAAGTTCTATATAAGATATATGACCAGCATTTGTGTATTTATGATATTTACCTTCAACTTCAATCTTATGTTTAACAGTTGTTTTATAATAAACTGGAACATGGAATGAATTTGTATAGTATTCTCTATCTGTTATTCCTTTAATTTTTCCATAAATTGATCTATCAATTCCTACAAATCTTCCAGATAATCCTTCAGCTGGAGTTGCAAGTAATGTGAAGTTCAAATTGTATTCTTTTGAGTAATCATCACATTTTTCTCTCATATGTTTAATAATTTCAAGTCCTAATTTTTGTGCTTTTTCACTTTCACCATGATGTTCACCAATTAATGCTTTTAATGTTTCAGCAAGTCCTATAAATCCAATTGATAATGTACCATGTTTAAGTACTGTTCTAAGTTTAGAATGACTATCTAATTTTTCACTATTTAACCAAACATGAGAACCAAGTAAGAATTTAAAGTTATTTATAGATTTAGAACATTGACATTCAAATCTTTGAAGTAATTGTCCTTTAACTAAATCCATCATTTCATCAAGTTCAGCATAAAATCCTTTCATATCAGCTTTAGTTCTCTCTCCTAAAGCAATACCATGTTTAAGTCCTATTCTAGGTAAATTTATAGATGTGAAGCTTAAATTTCCACGACCTGGTGTAACTTCTGGTCCACATACATTTCCAATAACTCTTGTTCTACATCCCATATAACAAACTTCAGTATTAAAGTCACCTTTAACTAAATATGGTTTATTAAATGATGAATCTAAGAATGAGAAGTTTGGAAATAATCTCTTAGCAGATACACGACAAGCAAGTCTAAATAAATCATAACTTGGATCTTCTTTATTATAGTTAACTCCTTCTTTTACTTTAAATATTGATATTGGGAATATTGGAGTTTCACCATGACCAAGTCCAGCATCAGTTGCAAGTAAATAATTTTTAATAACCATTCTTCCTTCAGGACTTGTATCAGTTCCAAAGTTTACTGAACTAAATGGAACTTGAGCTCCAGCTCTTGAATGCATTGTATTTAAGTTATGAATAAATGCTTCCATTGCTTGATATGTACTTCTATCAGTCTTATTAATAGCAAGTTTATATCCATATTCAAATATATTTTTTAATTTTTCACTTTTACTTGTAAATTCATCAAATAAACTCATATCAAATTCAATACTTTCAAGTTTATCTATTATTTCTTCTATTTTATCAAAATTTACAAATTCTTTAAATCCTTCAAATTCAATTAAATTAAATAATGTTTGTTTAAATTCTTTCTTAAATGTTTTAAGTACACCTGGAGCCATATAATAATCAAATGCTGGAATACTTTGTCCTCCATGTTGTTCATTTTGATTTGCTTGAATAGCTATTGCTGCAAGAGCTGAATAACTAGCTATACTATTTGGTGTTCTTAAATATCCATGACCTGTTGAAAATCCAGTTTTAAATAGTTTATTTAAGTCTATTTGCATACAAGTAGTTGTACCCATAGCCCAGAAATCTAAATCATGAATGTGTATAGCACCTTCATCATGAGCACGAGCATATTTATTATCAATTAAATATGCTTTTGCAAATTCTTTTGATACAGTTGAACCAAAATGTAACATAGTTCCCATAGGTCCATCTCCATCAACATTTGCATTTTCTCTTTTAGCATTTTCTTCTGTTGCTGATTTTAATCCAAGTGACTCAATAGCTTTAACAAATTTATGTTGTTGTTTTATTACAAATGCTTCTCTTGATGCAGCTCTTCTTTCTCTATATCCTTTAAATGATTCATATACTTCTGTATATTTCATCTTTTGTAATACTTCTTCAATTGCATCTTGTACATCTTCAACACCAATTGTTTTTCTATCTTTATATTCTTTTTCTATATAATCAAGTACTTTTTCTTTTACCTTGTTAACATTCTTTTCGTCATACTCTTCATATACACTATCAAAACCCTTTTTTACAGATATAGCAACCTTTATTGGATTAAAGCTAACTCTTTGTCCACTTCTTTTAACAACAACTATATCATTAAAAAAATCCCTTTCCATAATACTACCTCACCTTTCAAGTTATTATCTCTATAACCTAAATCAATATTATCTCAAAATAAAAAAATTGTAAATGTTTTTTTATATATTTTTTTCAAAAAAATTAAAATTTTACATCTTGACTTTTTTAAAAAAGTTACTTCAAAAAACATTTGCCCTTTATTTAAAAGAAAAAATTAAAAATTGATAAAATTGTTCGCTTTACACTATTAGTTTTTATATATAATTTTGATGAATTTAATTTATACTTTAAAAGCCCGTAAATACTTGTAAAATCCATAAAATAATGTATAATATATTTGCAAACAAATTCAAAGAGGTATATTATGATACAAAGCGATTTAATACAAATACAAAATAGAATTAATAAGCTTAATAGTAAAATATTAAACATTGAAAATTATGAATATAATACAAATGATCTAAAAAACAAATTATCTAATATAGAAAAAACATTTAATGAAATAAAAATTTGTACAACTAAATCATCTACTACATCTGTAGATGAAACTCTTTTAAACTCATTATTTTTAGATATTTCATCACTTGAAAAAAATATAAATAAATTAGATAAATATTTTAGTATATTTAAAGATATAGATATTATTAAAAATGAAATAAATGATGATATAACTGATTTTAAATTAAACCAAATAATTTATATAATAAAAAGTGATTTAGAATATTTTAATAATCTTAAAAGTCTTGGATATTCTTTTAAAAAAGAAAAAGATACATATATAATTATTTATGAAATAATAAAATTAGAATTTAGAAAAAAAGGAACATCTTCCCTACTTAAATATATAATATCAAATTGTAATTATATTTATGATAATATATTAGAACTTGTAAACCAAGATATTAAAAAATATATTAAAAACAAAGATATTTATAAAAGATTTAATGAAATTATAACATATAATAATATTGATGAAAAAATGGTATATTTACTTGCATTTAATGATAATAATTATAAAGAAAAAGTATTTAATGAATTAAAAGAATCTAAAAATGATTTATTAAAAACTAAAAAGAAATATGAAACATTAAAAGAATCTAAAAATAAAGAATCAATATATAAAGATGATATTAAAGATATTAAAAAGAATATGAATAAAGCAATTATAACTAATTCATTATGTAAAATAATGGCAGTACTTGCTTTATTTGGAATTATTAAAAGCTCACAATCATTAAGAGAAAATTCAAAATATTATAGTACTACAATGGAAGTATATGATACTCTATTACCTGATATAGATTATATAAATAATTATACAGATTATAATGAAAATCAAGTGGTAGTTTTAGATTATAAAATACCAACTGAAGAAAGATTTAAAGATGGTAATATTCAAATTAATCAATATAATTTTGAATATGATGGAAGAAATATAGAAGATTATGCTAATTTAGATTTTGATAATTTAACTCCAGATAAATATAATATTGTAAATAATTTGAGTTTAAGAGAAACAGAACATACTATAGTTAAATTAGTTAAAAGCATTGATTATGATGATAAATATTCAAGTACAGGAGAATTAATAAAAAATATTGGCTTATCAATGCTAACTTCAATAGAAGTTCTATTAGCTGTTTATAGTGCATTATATGATTATAGAGTTAGTGATGAAAATAAATATCATCTTACACCTTCAGTTTTATCTCTATTAACTAAATACCCATTTAAAAATATTAAGTTAATTATTGAAGATTTAAAAGAAATAAATGAATTATTAGAACATAAAGAAAATAACATTATTTATAATAAAGAAAATTTAAAATTATTAAAAGATAAACTTATTGAATTAGAAAAACAATATAATGAAATATTAAATAAATATCCAAATATTGATGAATTAATTATTTATAATGATAAAGAATTAGAATTAAAAAGAGAACTTTAATGTTCTTTTATTTTGTAATAAAGAGTTTTTTTTAAAGTATAATTTATTATGAAAGAATTATTTAATAAAATTAAAAATTATTTAAAAAATACAATGTTATTTACTACAAGTTATTCATTAAATGTTTTTGCAGACCCCCTTTCTCCTAGCGAAGAAGAATATTATATAAATGAATTTTTAAATGGTAGTAAGGATGCTCGTAATAAATTAATTGAACATAATTTAAGATTAGTTGCTCATATTGTAAAAAAATATGAAACTAAAAATACTTCATCTGATGATTTAATTAGTATTGGAACAATTGGTCTTATTAAAGGAATTGATTCTTATAATAAAGATAAAGGTGTTAAACTTACGACTTATGCTGCTAAATGTGCTGAAAATGAAATATTAATGTATTTTAGAAGTAATAAAAAATATAATAATAATTTAAGTTTAAATGATGTTATTGCTCATGATAAAGATGGTGGTGACATTACACTTATTGATGTTCTTGAAGAAAATACAGAAAGTGTTGAAAATAATATAGAACTTAAAGATGATATAAAACATTTAACTAAATATTTAAGTGTTTTAAATCCAAGAGAACTTAAAATTATTAAAATGAGATATGGACTTTTAAATGAAAAAGAAAAAACTCAAAAAGAAATAGCAAAATTATTACATATTTCTAGAAGTTATGTTTCAAGAATAGAAAAAAGAGCATTAATTAAAATGCTCAGAGAATTTATTAAAAATAATAATGTATAATTAATTAAAATATTTTATTATAAATTTAGTTTCTTTATTATTTGATTCTACGGATATTTTACCATTATCTTTTTCAATAATTGATTTTGAAAGACATAAACCAATTCCAATATTATTAGTATTACTATTTTTAGATTTATAAAATCTTTCAAATATATGTGGTAAATCTTCTTTATTAATTTCACTACCATAATCTTTTATAATAACACTTATATATGTGTGTTTCTTCTCTACTAATATATCTATATTACTATTTTCATTAGAGTGTTCTATAGAATTTTTAATAATATTACTAATTGCTTCTACTTCCCACATATAATCACAATTAAATTTAATATCTTCTTTAATATTAAAATTAATATTTATATTTTTTAAATCACTAAGAGGAGAAATATTCTTAATACTTTCTAATATTATCTTTTTAATAGAATTACTTTTCTTAATAAATTCTATTGAATTAGAATCAAATTTAGATAATTTAAGTAGTATTTGTATTAAAGAATTTATTTTAATTATTTCTTTTCTTATATCTCTTAAGAAATCTTTCTTGACTTCTTCATCCATATTTTCATCATCAATGATATTATTTAACATTATAAGAATTGATGTAAGTGGTGTTTTTAATTGATGTGATATATCTTCAATAGACTTTTTAACTTCTAATTTATCATTCAATGAATTAATAGAACTCATTTTTAACATAACTGTTATTTTATATAATTCTTCTTTTAATATAGATAATTCATCTTCACTTAATTTATCTATTTCTATATTATAATTATTCTTATTAATTTCTTTTATATATTTAGTTATTTCTTTAATATCTTTATCTTTATTAAAATCATATTTAATAAATACTAATAATAAAATTACAATAAATATAATAATAAAACAAATATTAATTATTATAAATTTATTATATAAATTATTATTTTCTATAATAATGCTTTCTTTTTCAATATCAATTCCATATTGTTTAAAATATTCTTTATTACTATCTTTACTATTAAATATATCAATAATTTCTTCATCACTAATATTTGGATATTTATTTTTAATAGTACTAACTATCATATTAATTTTATTATTATAGTTTTTAATGTAAGCATCATATTCATATTTATTTATTATTAAAAATATAATTATCGTAACTAATGAAATAATTAATGAACTAAATAAATAATTTTTAAATTTAATTTTATTCTTCATCTATTCTATAACCTATTCCTTTAACAGTAGTTATTATATCACTACCAAGTTTTTCTCTTATTCTTTTCATATATACAGTAATAGTATGCTCTAGTACATCATTACCAGTCCATTCCCATATTTTATCAATTATTACTTCTCTTCTAACTACTTTATTTATATTTGTAAATAATAAATTTAATATTTTTAATTCTATACTAGATAATTCTATTATTTTATCAGATTTATATACAATCATTTTATCTAAATCATATTTTATATCTTTAACTTTAATAATATTTTGTTTTTTATTTCTAAGTATTATTTTATTCATTCTAGCAATTAATTCTTTTGTTGAAAATGGTTTTGTAATATAGTCTTCAACTCCTAAATTTAATGAATTTACTATTACGGCTTCTTCATCTATTGCTGTTAAAAATATTGTTGGTATATTTTTATCTTTAATAATACTTTTATATAAATCTATTCCATTACCATCAGGAAGTGTAATATCAAGAATAATTAAATCAATATTATTATTTTTATTTATATATTCATAAGCCGTTTTAATTGTATCAAAACTAGTCACTTTAAAATTTTCTTTTACAAGTGAATAAGTAAGTCCTTTTACAATATTTAAATTATCTTCAATTAATAAAATATTCATAATTGCCTTTCTTATATTCATTATATTTTTCTTTTAAACTATCTCTATAGTTTATTTTATCCATATTTTTTTCATACTCTTTTATCCAATAATCATATTTTTCTTCTAATTCTAAATATTCTAATAATATATATTCTTTTACTTCTAACCGTTTTTCAATATAATATTTATGAAAAAATTTAATACCTTTATCTATTTCACATAATTCTATAAATATTATTAAAGCACATTCTGTTAAATAATTTATCATAGATTCTAACTCATAATTATAATCAAATGATTTTTTAGCTGATATTTTTGATTTTTTATCTAGTATTTTTTCTTCTATTACTTTTATAGCCATATTTTTTAAATCAATTGTATTTAAACAAGAAATAAATGTTAAAAGCATATCCATATGTGAAATTTCAGGATCATAATATGTGTCAATTAAATTAACACAATCCTTCATAATATCTTCTTTAGCTCCAAGTATTAATTTTCTTTTCATTATATTTTCTAAGTATTCATCTTGTCTTACTCCTAATGCTCCAAATGTATTAAAACTACTAAAAGTTAAATAATTACTACCATAACTAAATAAATAATATAATTTTGTAAGAAGATATGTCGCTATTAAACCTTCTTTTGTATTAGGTAAAAAATTATTTAATTCTTTATAAAACTTTTTTGCTTTAAATCTCCAGTTACTTCTTTCTTTTTTATTTATTATTCTATTTGGTTGTGCATATAATCTTGAACTTGCACATTCTATGAAATATGTAACTTGTTTACTTAATTCTTCTATAGATAAACTTTTATTTTCTTTTGATTTTATGTCATTCAAATTAATTATGAAATTATCTATATCATAATCTTCTTTTATACTTTTAGGAATTTTTTTATATAGTTCTACTATTATCTTATCCTTTTCTTCACTCTTATATTTTTTTAATTCTTCTTTTAATTCACTCACTAACATATTACTCACCTCGTATATAATTTATCAAATAATAATATTAAAATCAATTTAATAATACTAAAAAATCCCATTAGGGACTTTTTATATATTTTCATTTCTTATAGTTTCAATAATATTTTGTTTATTAATTTTATTTATTGAGTATTTCATAATAACACTAATAAGTAAGAATACTGATACTATACATATTATAACTGCCTTAAATGGATAAGTATATTCAAATGATGCATTAAATGATTCGTATATTAAGAATGATAAAATACTTCCAACTATTATACCAATCACTAATGATTTAACACCTATAAATAAACTTTCTAATCTTATCATTCTATTAAATTCTTTATTTGTCATACCAATTGATTTTAACATAGCAAATTCTTGTCTTCTTAAATTAACACTTGTAGTAATAGTATTAAATATAGTTGTTATACCAATTAAACTAATTACTATAATAAATCCATATAAGAATATTGATATTAATAAAATTAAATTTCTCATTATTTTAACATTTTCTTCTGAATTATATAAATTATAATTATAACCTGAAAGTAGTTTATCTATATCATCTTGTAATTTATTTGCATTAGATGAATCTATATAAATATTTGTTTCATTATCTGCATTAAAATTATCATACACATCATCACTTACTATTAATATCGGATTATTGCTACTATTATTTGATACTGCAAATGGGAAAGTATCAGCAATATAACCTATTTCTAAATTAACAATATTTTCACTTTCTCTATTGTTTACATATGCAGTTATTTTGTCATTAGCTGTATAATCAAATAATCTTTCTTTTTTTAATGTTGACTCATTATCATCATTTTTTATAACAAAATTTATTTTATCAATAAGTACTGCTTTATCTTTAAATTTATCATACTCAAGTCCTAATGAATCTAAATATTTTTTATAAGCATAATCTCCTACTGCTCTAACTTCTGCATATTCTAGATTATCTTCATTACTATAGTCTCCCGCGGTACCGTAATTTTCTATATATAAGTCACTATATTTTGGATTAATAATATAAAACATACTTGATCTTACAATAGAATAGTCTTTAATATTATCAAGATTAACTATACTTAAAAATTTATTTTTAAATTCTTTATTTTCTATATCTATTTTAGAAGCTTTTACTAGTATATTATAGTCTTCTATATTTAATTCTTCTTCTATGCCTTGATATGTAAGATAAGTAAATGAATATAAAGCAATAAATACTAGAACTGATATTGTAATAGCAATAATACTTGTTCTATATTTCTTTTTATTTCTTTTCATATTTTTATATGATATTACTCCACCTACACCAAATAATTTAGATATAAATTTAGGACTTTTAATTTTATTTCTTTTAATTTTTATTTCTCCACTATTTCTAATTAATTCAATTGAAGAAACCCTAGATGCTCTCTTAGCACTTCTAACCGCACTTAAATATATTGTTATAATACTAAGTATTACACTAAATATAAGTCCAAAGTATGAAAAGTGAAATATTAATTTTAAATTTTCTTCAAGAGATGTTGTAAGTAAATAATTACTTACTATAATTAATATGAATGAGGCAATTATTCCACTAAGTAATCCAAGAGGAATTCCAATAAGTCCTAAAATAGTTGCTTCATAAAATACATTCTTTTTAATTTGTTTAGCCGTTGCTCCTATACTTTTTAACATACCATATTGTTTTGTTTTTTCAGTTATTGAAATATCAAAACTATTTTTAATACAGAATATTGATGTAAATATTATAATTATACATACTATTATAACAACTGTACCAAGAGACATACTTGTTGAGTCTTTAAGTGGATTTGTTTCTAATGTAATTAAATATGTATTTAAATTTTCTTCATATTTTTTATGTTCATTTTCATTAAGATATTTATTCCAATCTTCTTCACTTACATCTACTCCAGAAGTCATAATATTTTTATATAAGTCACTATCTATACCAATAATATCAGCAGTTACTTTATATGCGGCTTTACTACCTTCTTTAGTAAATTTAGCATATACATCATAATTTGTATTTTCAATAGATTGCATTATTGTTATAAATGTATACCCTGGTGCACTATAACTTTCAATAGTACTAGGTGGCCTATTAACAATACCTACTATTTTATAAGTATGAGGTGTTGTATTAATTATATCTTCATTTTCTAAAAATGGATTACCTTGATTTAAAATAGCATTGTCTTCTAAATGTATCCTATCTCCAATATCTAAAGTAATACTATCTCCTACTTTTAAGTCTACTCTACCATTTGTTTTTAAATGAGTTGGTATTAATATTTCACTTTCATTTAGAGGAAGTCTTCCTTCTGTTAAATTAATAGCTAAATTTTTAATAGCATTTTCATCAAAAGACATAACATGAGCATAAGGTTTATCTTCATTTTTAGATTCATTTAATCTAGCATAACCAATATGATGAGTTAAATAAATACTTTCAATTTTTCTATTTTGTTTAATCGTATTTATATCACTACTTGGAACATCATAAAAGACTGCATGATAGTTTCCTTTTTCAGTAGTTTCAAATTTAATTAATGACGCGATCGCACTACTATACATTGTTACTACTGCCATAATAAGTGCTACTGATAAAATAATTCCAATTATCGTTACAATACTTCTTTTTTTATTTAATTTTAAATTTTTTATTGTTAGTTTATTTAAAACATTCATTTTAATCACCTACAATATGTCCATCTTCTATTTTAATTATTCTATCTGCACACTCAGCTATTTCCATATTATGAGTAATCATTATTATAGTTTGATTATATTCTTTATTTGCTCTTTTTAATAATTCAACTATTTCATCACTAGATTTAGAATCTAAGTTACCTGTTGGCTCATCTGCTAAGATAATAGTAGGTTCTGTAATTAATGCTCTTCCTATACTAACTCTTTGTTGTTGTCCTCCAGATAGTTCACTTGGAAGATGATATCTTCTGTTTAAAAGTCCTAGAGTTTTAAGTAAATCATTTAATTTTACTTTATCTACTTCTCTATTATCAAGATTAAGTGCTAGAGCTATATTTTCTTCTACATTTAATATTGGAATTAAATTATAGAATTGATATATAAGACCTACATATCTTCTTCTAAATATTGCTAAATTATCACTATCAAGAGAATATATGTCTTTTCCATCAATATATACTTTTCCACTAGTTGGTGTATCTACTCCACCAATTAAATGTAAAAGAGTTGATTTTCCACTACCAGAAGCTCCAACTATTGCTACAAATTCACCTTTATCTACAGTAAATGAAACATGATCAAGTGCCACTACTTTAGTTGTATCTTTACCATATACTTTAGTTAAATTTTCTACTTTTAATATTTCCATATTATCACCCTTTCAAGTTAATTATATATTATCAAAGTTACAGATAAGTTACAAATGAAAAAAAATAAAAAAATCACAAAATTAAAAAGTTCAAAATGAATGAACTTTTTTAATTTAATAATGTTATTTTTGCATAACCATTTCCAGTATGTCCAACTTCTGTTTTACCATCTGGTTTTGGCATACTTTCATTTCCAGCAATCATTTGTGTTTCTGTAAATACTTTTCCACTATAATGATTTGGAGAATCTAAATGTTTTATATTATTTTCTGTTGAAGTTGCTGTTATTGCTTTACATCCTGCATGACCTGATATAAATGAAGAGCCTCCTCCGCCTCCTGTCCATGAATTTTTAGGATGATTACCATGACCTCCACCATAATATCCACCACCTCCACCAGACGATGTATATTTATAACTTTCTGTAGGATGTGCATGTATTGCATATCCTCCTTTACCAAATGAGCCAGTCATTTCAGGTGTTTTTTGAGGATCAATAGTTCCTGAAAATAGATTACCAGGCTCTCCTCCACTTGTTTGTGTTGCTCCATATCCACTATAATCAAATGTTGAATTATTATAATACCATTTTGAATCTAAGCCATTTAATCCACCGCCATCTCCTCGCTGATTGTTCTCATTTACAAATATATTTTTTGAATCACCATTAGCAGCACCGCCTCCACCAGCAGCAACCATTATTCTTGATTTTAAACTTTCAAAATTATCCCATTCACCACTAGTTAGCCTTACATCAGTAGCTCCGCCTCCAGCTGACTCTCCAGGGCCACCACCATTATATATTATTTTAGCTCCACCATAATCATTAAAATTTTCTCCAACATATACATATAATTTTTCACCTTTATTTAATTCTATATTTCCTTTAGTATATGCTCCTCTTCCATAACTATCAGCAAATGTAATATATCTTCCAGAAAAATCTCCACCACTTGCACCCCATAATTCTATTTTATATACTCCTGTTTTTGGTACTACAAATGTTTCATAATTTCCAGTAAATGTATAATTTACTTTTGACCATATTGCATATAATGTTATTCTACCATTTTTATCACTTGTTAAATTTTTTACTATTTCATTATTTTCATATGTTATTACTTTAGAAGCTTTATCTAATGACCAACCTACAAATTGATAACCATCTCTTGTAAAATTATTTGCAGTTAATTTTTCTTCTTTATCATATGTATGTGTTGATGAAGTTGTTTGTCCAGTTCCTTCATTTGCATTATATTCTACTGTATATGTATGAGCTTCATACTTACTTTCTAACACAGTTGTACTATTTAATTTTGATAAATTTTCTTCTACTATATTTCCAACTTCATCAATTACTTTATCTTCAGTATTTGGTATATAATATCCTAAAAAATCATATCCTTCTTTTTCTACTACTTTATCTAATTTTGTTATTTGAGTTGTTTCATCTTCTTTATATAATTTTCCATCATTTAAATATCCATAATTTGGAGTAGAACCTTCAAATGCTACTATTGGATACTTTGTTTCACTTCCTTGAAATATTAGATTTCCATCACAATCAAATATTATTGTTGATTGACTATTTTGATTTACTTTATATGTTTTACCTATATCTTCTTTTTTTATTCCATTTTCATTTGTAGCTATTAACTCAAAAGTATTATCTACAACTTTTAATTCTGTTATTTTTCCTTTATTTGATAATCTTATTAAATATACAATATCACTTCTTCCATCCAAAGCTAATTTATTTTTGTTACTATCAAAGCATGTTACATTTTTACTACCTAATGATAAAGATACATACTTACTTTCTGCTTCTCTTATTATATTTTGTACTTCACTAGTAAATGTATTTTCTTTTGCATCTTTAAATAATTTTAATACATTTGGTACTGCTATGATTACTAGTATTGCTAAAATAGCTATTACAGCTAGTAACTCTATTAATGTAAAACCTTTTTTCTTCATTTTTTTGCCTCTTCTCTATTCTATATTTATTATATCTTATATACTTATGTATTATCAAGAGGCTTCCAACATTTTTACATCATATACTATTTATTCTTAATAAATATAAATTTCATACTATTGTTATATTAAAATTGATGTTTTAAAAATGATTATAAAATTTTTCATAAGTAAATAAATATGAAAAAAGAAGTAAACATGTTACTTCTTAATTGGTTGGGGTAAGAATCAAACGAAAGCTGTCATAGAAATAGCCTGTACCAGTGTCCCTACGAAAATCAAACTGACCAGCATAAGTTGAGCTATCACTGTATCCACCACGAGCATACCAAGGAAAAGTATGATCAATAAAGTCCGAGAAGTCTAGATACCATGTACTTTGATATGTTCTACTATTACTACTCCAAAATGGTCCCATTTCCCCTGTTGCATCTCCAAGGATTCTATATTTATATGAATTTATTGAGGTAATTAAATTTGAGTATTTATCTAAATATTTATTATATGTTTCATTAGTTATTATATCGTCCATTCCACTAGCTTTTGGATTTCCATCTATATAAGAGGCCATATATTCCCAAGACCCGCCACTCATATCATATACTCCAGTTATGTTTCCTGTTGTTGTCGCGGTATACCCAGTATCTATATTCCATTTTGAATTAGCCACACTACTGGAAGCATCTTTTTCATTTGCTGCATATCCTGTTAAAAAATCACTATTGTTATTAATTCTTACGGCATCTTTTATTCCATATTTAGAGTGTGATAAATAAGCTACTGCTCCCCACTCAGTATTTTTCATCATGTGACTATCTAAACTTCTATTAAAATTGTAGGCACTTTGAAAAAATATTGCAATTATTTGATTTCTCCATGAATATACAGATGGTTTTACTATTATTTTATTTTTCAAATTTGCTGAATAATTTTCTGTTACTTGTGCATTTGCTGTTGTCCAAGTGGACACATCTTCATCTGTTATAGGTTGACTTGAATCTTCATTTTGATTATATCCTGTTTCAAATTTCCCAACCCAAAATCCATTACTTGGTATACTTAAAAATGCTGGATGGGTCATTAAGTCCCCAACTTGACAATCTTTTGTTGCAGTGACTGCCTTTGATGAACCACTTTCCATTGGTGTTATACATTCTCCACTTACTTCACTTGTTGTCCTTGTTCCAAATTCTATCTCTATTTCTCTTATTTGACTTTCTGGTTTTGTATCTTGAGCACTATCATAATCTCCCATATTAAATATTCTATAACTATATTTTGGTATCCATACAAAATATGCCCTTATATCACTTTCTAATATTGTATCTCCTTCAGTATATTCTTTACTTGGACTATCTACTAGTATTACTGCATTTGCCCATTCCTTTTCAGTATATTTATACCATTCATCATATTCGTCCGCATATGTTGCTACTCCTGTATCTGATAATATTACTGGTATCATTGGATCTTTTAACACTGGATCAGCTCCATTTAATTCACTTTCCGTGTATTTTGGTTTTGGTCCTTCTCCACCTACTAGTTCATTTCCATTACAATCAGTTATACTTGTCTTAGCTGCTTCTACTTTATACTTTTTACCTATATCTTCTCTTTGTATTCCACTTGAATTATTTGCTATTAATTCATTTGCTTCATCTCTTGCCCTTACTTCTATTATCTTTCCTTTATCATTAAATTTTACTACATATAATATGTTACTTCTTCCATCTAAATTTAATACATTTGTACTACTATCAAAACATTTTATTTCTTTATTTCCAATTGAGGAAGATACATATTTATCTTCGGCACTTCTAATTATATTTTGTACTTCACGGGTAAATGTATTTACTTTTGCATCCCTAAACATTTTAAGAACATTAGGCAAAGCTATAATTACTAGTATCGCGAGTATTGCTATTACTGCTAGTAACTCTACTAATGTAAATCCTTTTTTATCTTTCATTTTATTACCTCTTCTCTATTTTTACTCCCTTATTATATCGTATATATATATATATATGGTGTTTCCCCAAAAAGGTAAACTCCATATATATTTTTCATA
>CANRBS010000035.1 GCA_947628895.1 uncultured Bacilli bacterium | reverse complement strand
CAACCAGCCACTTTAAAAAGAGGTGGCTGGTTGGACGAAAGCAAAGGAGTTAAGGCTTTAGAACGAGACGGGAGCCGAAGCCAGAGTTGGCATCACCCGTGTTCTCGTTAAAGTAGAACTGACCAGCACGAGTGGTGTAACTGCAGCCGCCCCCACGAGCAAACCAAGGGCCAGTAGGCTCAACGAAGCCCGAGTTGTCGGCATACCATGTACTTTGATAGTATCCACCGCTACTCCAAAATGGTCCTAACTCTCCAGTTGAATCTCCGAGTATTCTATATTTATATGCTGTGTTTGATGTAACTGATTTTGAATATTTATCTAGATATTTATTATAAGTATTATCTACTATTATACTATCCATTCCACTATTTTTAGCGGTTTCTTCTATATAAGCTGCCATGTATTCCCAAGACCCACCACTCATATCATATACTCCTGTTATGTTTCCGGTTGTTGAAGCAGTATGACCATTAGTAGTATTCCATTTCGTGTTTGCTGTAGTACTTCCACTTGCATTTGGTTCATTTGCTGCATATCCTGTTAAATAACTACTATGATTATTTATTCTTACTTCATTTTGTATTCCATATTTAGAGTGTGATAAATATGCAACAGCTCCCCATTCTGTGTTCTTCATCATATGACTATCTAAACTTCTATTAAAATTATAGGCACTTTGAAAAAATGTTGCAACCGTTTGATTTCTCCATGAATATACGGTTGGCTTTACTATTATTTTATCTTCTAAATTTGCTGAATAATTTTCTGTTACTTGTGCTTTTGCTGTTGTCCATGTAGCTATATCTTCATCAGTTATAGGTTGACTAGGGTCGGCTTTTTGATTATATCCAGTATCAAATTTTCCTACCCAGAATCCATTACTTGGTATACTTAAGAATGCTGGATGTGTCATTAAGTCTCCAACTTGACAATCTTTTGTAGCTCCACTTGCTCTTGAAAGTCCACTTTCCATCGGTGTTATACATTCTCCACTTACTTCTCCTGTTGTTCTTGTTCCAAATTCTATCTCTATTTCTTTTATTTGACTTGTTGGTTGACTACTTTCTAAGCCTTCATAATCTCCTAAATTAAATATTCTATAACTATATTTTGGTATCCATACAAAATATGCCCTTATATCACTCTCTAATATTATATCTCCTTCTTTATAATTAAGATTACTTGGCTTGTCTACTAATATTACTGCATTTGCCCATTTCTTTGATGAATATTTATACCACTCATCATATTCATGTGCATATGTTACTACCCCTGTATCTGATAACATTACTGGTATCATTTTATCTCCTAATACTGGGTCAGCTCCATTTAATTCACTTTCTACATATTTTGTTTTTGGTTTTTCTCCATCAATCAACTGATTTCCTTTGCAATCAGTTATACTTGTCTTAGCTGCTTCTACTTTATATTTCTTCCCTATGTCTTCTCTTTGTATTCCACTTGATGAAGAAGCTATTAATTCATTTGCTTCATCTCTTGCTGATACTTCTATTATTTTTCCTTTATCATTAAATTTAACTACATATAATATATTACTTCTTCCATCTAAATTTAATGTATTTGTACTACTATCAAAACAATTAACTGCTTTGTTTCCAATTGAAGCAGATACATATTTACTCTCAGCACTTCTCATTATATTTTGTACTTCACGGGTAAATGTATTTACTTTTGCTTCTCTAAACAATTTTAAAACATTAGGTAAAGCTATAATTACTAGTATTGCTAGTATTGCTATTACTGCTAAAAGTTCTACTAATGTAAATCCTTTTTTCTTCATATATAATACAACTCTCTTTCTATTTTTTACCCTCTAATTGTACTATATATATATATATTACAAGGCCTTACCATAAAATTTTACATATTCTAATTATTAATATAAAAGAAAAACTTAAAGATACTTTTTAATATCTTTAAGCCTTTAGATTATTTTTTATAACAAACTTTCAAACTATAGAAAATCACAAAAAAAGAGGAATTTTGATTAATTCCACTTTTTATTTTTTAATTTTTACATTCTTAGCTGAACTCCAACTTGAATAATAAGTTTTACCAGATACACTCTTATATGTACGAATTCTTACATAATATTTTTTATTTTTACTTAAACTTTTAATAGTAGTTGAAGTTGTTTTATTTTTCTTTATTGTTACAGTTTTAACACCACTTTTAAAATTCTTATCAGTAGAATATTGAATTTGATATCCACTAACTGATGAATTTTTCTTCCATTTAACAGTCATTTTTTTAGATTTAACATTAGTTAATTTTGAAATACTAACTTTAGATGGATTTACTGTAACACTAATAGTTTTACTTGCCTTATTATATCCAGTTGTAGCACCAGCACTAATTGTTATAGTAGCAGATCCAATATAACCTTTTTTAACAGTAATCTTACCATTCTTATCTACAGATATATTTTTACTATTATTACTACTATAAGTTAATTTTGCATCTCCACTTTGTTTTGCACTAATTTTAAATGTTTGTGCTTTAGATGAATAAGTTTTAGTAATATTTCCAGCTGATATTGTGTTATTTAATTTACTTACTACTACTTGAACATTATGAGTTGCTTTATGATATGCTGCTGTTTCACTTGATGTTACTGTTATAGTAGCAGTACCAACATAACCTTTTTTAATAGTAACTTTTCCATTTTTATCAACTGTTACATTTTTATTATTACTACTGTAAGTTAATGTCGCATTTCCACTTTGTTTTGCATTTAAATTAAAAGTTTGATTGCTTTTTGAATAATTTTTATATGCATTTGATACTTTTAATGTATTATTAATTTTATTAATTGTAACAGTAAGTGTTTTACTAGCTTTCTTATAAGTAGCAGTTTCATTTGATGTTACTGTAATTACAGCACTACCAGTAGTACCTTTCTTAATTGTAACATTACCTTTATTATCAACTGTTACATTTTTATTATTACTAGAATAATTTAAAGTTGAATTTCCAGTTTGTTTTACATTTAAATTAAATGTTTGATTATTATTAGAATAATTTTTTGATACATTTGTAACAGTTAAAGAATTATCAAATTTAGTAATTGTAATTGGTACATTAATGCTTGTAAATTTATAAATATTATTTTCATTAGCACTCACAGTAATAATAGCACTTCCAGTGTATCCTCCTTTTACTGTAACTTTTCCATTATTATCTACAATTACATTACTATTATTACTTGTATAACTAAGTGTTGCATTACCTTTTTGAGTAACTTTAATATTAGCAGTTTGATCTTTTGTTGAATAATTTAATATTATATTATTTGCTTGTAAACTATTATTTATTTTATTAATAGTAAATGTTTTAGTAATAGTACCTTCAAATCCTACAATACCAGTAATTTCTACACTAGCAACTCCAGGATATAAATTATTTTTATATGTTAATTTATAATCAGCATTCTCTTTTAATTTTCTATCATAATAATATACTGTTATAGTTGGTTTCTTATAAGTACCATCATAATCATATGTAGTTCTCGCTATAGAAACTCTTGTTTTATCCATACTTACAGCACAACCATTATATGCAGTAAGTGTAGCTGTTGTAACTTTTCCAGATACATCGCGAACGACTATTCCTTTTATTGGACTATCAAGTATTGGCATTACAAATGTTTTTGATGTGTCAGTAGTAGAAGTAAATTTATATATTTGTTTTCCATTTACTACTACTGTTGAAATTCCAACATCATCACTAACAGTTATTGTAGGCATTGCACAATATACTTTACCTTTTTCATAACCAGTTATTTTTGGTGCTTCTTTATCATCTACTTTAACTATTTCAATATATCTATATGATGAATAGAATTCCATAAACTTTTCAGCACTTCTTCTTTCAGGATATCTAAATTTAGGATTTTCTTCTGCATATGCTCCAGCATTTATATAATAAGGACCTTTTTCAAGTACAGGTCTATCTAAAGACACCATATTAGGACCTAATATTAATAATTCAGCTCCATTTTCAATTGTTACAGGACCTGCTATTCCATATCCATCTACATCTAATTTATTAGCAACTACTCTTCCAGTAATTCTTATATCTGTTTTAGTATTTTTTCCAATAGTAATAGTACCAGCTTCAAGTGTATTTACAAGACCATTTCCAATACCTCTTAAATTTAATATTGTATTACCATCTATGATAACAGTACCATTTCCTTCTACTACTGATGCTCTTCTTGTATAAGCTTCAGCATTAATAGTAGAATCTGTAATAGTTAAATCACTACCAGAATTAATAACATTATTTCCACCTTTTAAATCTAATTGTGAAGAAATAATACTAATATTTCCTTTTCTATGACGAGTTTCTAATGAGGCATAACCAGCTTTTTCATCATTATCTTTAATTGTAGATGAGTTAATAGTAATATTATTAGCATATATACCTCTAGATCCTTCTCTTAAAATTAAATTACTATCATTTACATAAACATTCCCATTTGAGAATATAACTGATTTATCAGTAAATTCATCTTTTCCATTATATTTAGTCATATAAGAAGTAGTTTTTCCATCAAAACTAATACTATTTAAATAAATATCATCTGAAGCAGCTAATGCATCTAATGCACTATCAATCTTAAATGTACCGGCATTTAAATGAATACTATGATTTGATCTAATACCATATGTTAAACTCTTAATATCATAATCAATATTTCCATCAAATTCTACATCACTATAAATTCCCATACCATGTGTAGTATTCATAGTAAGTTTTCCATCACCAGTAATAACTACATTTTTAACATATTCAATATTTAATCCATCTTCATAACTATTTCTTCCATATATTAAGTTATCACCATGAATTTCAATTCTTATATTTGTTTTTCTTGGTTTAGTTCCACAAGCATTCTCACCTTCACCACTAATAGTACAATTTTCATCAGAAACGTCCATTGGTAAATTAATTTTACTTGCTTTAACTCCATCTAATACAAGTACATAATCATCACCATTTTTAGTTATCATATAGTGATCAGTTGCTAAATCACCATAAGAATTTTGACCTTCAAATGAATATTTTTTAGTATCACTAAAATCTAATGGTTGATAATATGCATCTGCTTCAACATTTAAGTTAACAACAGAATTTGGCATTGATAAAGTTCCCATGAATAATAAAACAAATAATACTACAAGTTTTAAAAATACAGCATGAGATTCTTTTCTTTTTGGTTTACCCATAATATCACACTCCACTTCCTTAATTTATGCTTTTATTATATGATTTACCACACTATTTTGTCAACATTTATACACAATAATTACACCTTTATTACACAAAAAAAATACATCATTTGTTTAGATGTATTTACTAATTTTTGTTTATATAATTATTTTTACAATTTTCTATTAATTCAAGAGCTTCATTTTCTTTATGAAAATCTTTTATTTCAACTTTTACATTTTGAAGTGTTTTATAATTTTGAAAGAAATCTTTTATTTCTGCTTTTTGATGAGAAGTTAAATCATCAAAACTTTTAATATGATCAAATCTAGGATCCTTATCCACTACAGCAATTACTTTTTCATCATGTTCACCATTATCAATTATTTCTAAATAACCAAGTACTCTTGCTGGTACTATACATCCAGGAAATGTTGGATATGAAGATAAAATTAATATATCTAAAGGGTCATTATCTAATGATACCGTATTTTCAATATATCCATATTCACCAGGATAAGAAAGTGCACTATATAGAACTCTATCAAGTTTAATTCTTCCTGTTTTTTTATCTACTTCAAATTTGTTTTTAGTACCCATTGGTATTTCAATTACTGCATCAACTATATTATTCATATTTTCACCTATTTAAAAGTATAATTTATAAATTTTTTATTGTCAAATATATTATTTCTTAAACTCATTACTTTATTATTTTCAATTAAATCTAAATTACCATTTATAATTATAGGAGAAAAACCATCTATTTCATCATAAAGTAGTCCATCTGGAATATCATTATACATATATATTTTTTTATTTAATCTAAAAGCATCATACATTTCTAAGAATGTAGCTCCTCCAATATAATTTTTATATATTACTCCATCTTTTTCTTTATCAAAATTTAGTACAAGTACTGCATCAACACTATTAATTTTATCTTCACTTAATTTATACATATCACTTTTAAATTTTTGATGTGCTTCTTTTCCTAATGCATATGCCTTTTCTTCTGCAGTCGCATCTTCATAACTATTTGGTAATACTATCTCAATATTTTTATCTTCTAATACACTTTTTATTTCTTCTATTCTATTATAAAATTTTTTACTACATATTATAAATATTTTCATTTTAACTCCTTATGATACACAAAATTTTTCTGGCTTCTTTTCTAAAACATATTCTAAATTTAAATCATCTAATTCTAACATACAATTATAACTCATCATACTCATATTAATATCATCATAATTAAGTAAATTATTTGAAAGAATTTTATGAGCATCATAATAATCATAACTTACTTCTGTTGAATTTAAGAATATTAAAATTGATAATATTTCTAAGTCTCCATTGAATTTTACATAATCATTTAAGACTAAAGTATAATCATTCACTTTATTTTTTATATAATCAGAATATATTTCAAAAAATTCATCTTCATTATAATTATTATAATAATTGATTATTGAATATACTTTTCTATCTAATGAATTTAATAGTGTTTCTAATTCTGGTGAATATAATTTGTAATCTTTCCAAAAATATGTTGGAAAAATACTAGTATAAAAATATTTACTAATTATAAAACATAAAGCTTGCATATTTTTATGATTTTCTTTTTCAAATGCCATAATTGGTTTATATGGACTTTTAAATACTTGATAATATAATCCTAACATAAATTTTTCTAAATAATTTAATTTTAAATTCATAATAACCATAACCTCTTGATAAAAAAATATTATAGTTAAATTAAATTATAGTGTCAAGAATAATAATATCAAAAAAATTTTATATATGTTTTATAAGTTTTTTCTCATTATCAGCATAAATAACACTAAATTTTATACCTTTTAAATTATTATCAATTGCTTCTTTTTCAAAATCTATAATATCATCTGGTAAATTTTCAATATCAGCCCACACTAATTCAGAACATTTCTCAGGTTCCATAATACTAATATTACCTAAATATTTACTAATTTCAAAATAAACATCATAATAAGGTGGTAATGATTTATTTTTTCTATTAACAACAAAAGTATCAACTATATCTTCTATTTTTATTGTTATTCCTAATTCCTCTTTTGCTTCTCTTACAAGTGCTTCATAAGCATTTTCACCCTCATCTATGTGTCCTGCTGGTAAAGCAAGAAATCCTGGCCAAAGTTTAGTACCCTCTCTTCTTTGTAATAAAATTTGTTGTTTATCATTTCTAATTATTAAATATATTGATGATAAAAATTTTTCTTTTTCCATATTTTAAAACCTCCATATTTTATATTAATTTTTATAAATCTCTAAAAATATTTTTTTATATAATATTTTTAAAATATTATCTACTTAATATCCTTTCTAATTTTTTTGAATTTAAAACTTCATCTAAATTATTAATATTAGGATATTCATTATTTGGTAATCCATAATAAATTGATACTCCTTTATTATAACTCCAATCTTCTAAATTATTTATACAATCATCAACTAGAATATTTCCACTAGCATTTACAATCTTTGATTTTAATATTCCATTTGGTACAATTATTATATTATTTTTAATATTTTTTTCACGAAAATATTTAATTTTTGCTTTTGCTTCTTGTAATGAATGAACTCTAGTAAGTATATCTATATTTAATGGATTATAATTTTTTAAAATTTCTAATGAATCATTAAGAATTTTTGCATGATTAATCCAATGTTCCCAATTTAATTCTTCTAAATATTGTTTTTTCATTAAATTTGGATTGATTTGTTTTTTTAAATAATATTCATCAAATAAACCTGTTTCAGTATCTAATATTACACCATCACAATCAATATATTTTTTTATGTTTATTCCCTCCTTTTGTAATTTATAAATATAAATGCTTATTTTTATTATTGTTTTCTATATTTTCTATATATTATACTATTATTTATAATAAACAATTAATTAAATATTTATTTTTTAATAATACTATTTATTATAATTTTTTTCTATAGTATTCAACACTAATTTCAGTTCCATCTGGATAAACTTCTTTAGAATCTTTTATATGTTCATTAAATCCATATTTAAAATATATTTCTTTATTCTTAGTTTCTTCTGGTTCAACTCCAAGAGTTACTTTTTCATATCCTTTATTTTTTAAATCTTCAATCATAAATTTGAATAATTTTGAAAAATATCCTTTACCTTGAAATTCTGAAATAGTTCTAAAAGCTGTTAAATAAGCTGTTTTTTCATCTACTAATCAAATTGAATTTTGTACAACTGATGAATCAATAGCAGCTGTACATTCACAAATTATTTTACCATTTAATAATCCATAATATGGAATGATAAAGCCTTTTTTAAATCTTTCAATATTTTCTCTTTTCCATATAATCCAATTATTTTTATCATCTTTAGCATGAGCTATTTCACAATCCCATTTAGTATTCATTTCATCAAGTGTTGCTATTTTGCATACATAATTATCCATTTTACTACTCCTTATTTAATATTTAAAAAGTATTACTATTTTCATATCAAATTCATTATAACATATTTTGTTTTATTAAATACTATAAAAAATTATATTAATATGTTCTACCAAAAGTAGAGCACTCTTTTTAAAAAGTCAACAATTTTATTGTATAATAAATTTGTAAGGAGAGATTATGGAAAATATTGATTTTGGTAATTATTTATATCAACTTAGAAAAGAAAATAATTTGACTCAAAGATTTGTAGCATATCAACTTAATGTTAGTGATAAAGCTGTTAGTAAATGGGAAATGGGAAAATCTAAACCAGATTTAGAAAAATTAAAATTGTTATCTGTTTTATATAATGTATCTTTAGATGAATTATTAGAAAAAGATTTAACAAAAAAAGAACTTAAAATTAATAAAATTGTTTTAACTGGTGGTCCATGTGCAGGTAAAACCACTGCATTAACTTGGATTAATAATTATTTTTCTAAAAGAGGATATTCTGTTTTATTTGTTCCAGAAACTGCTACTGAATTAATTTCAAATGGTGTAGCACCTTGGACTTGTGAAACAAATTATGATTATCAAACTTTTCAAATTAGATTACAAAAAACAAAAGAGCAAATTTTTGATGAGGCTGCTAAAAAATTAAAAAACAATAAAATACTTATTGTATGTGATAGAGGCATTTTAGATAATAAAGCATACATGAAAGATGTTGAATTTAAAAAAATATTAAAAGATATAGGGACCAATGAAATAAAAGAAAGAGATTCATATGATGCAATATTTCATCTTGTAAGTGCTGCTAAAGGAAAAGAAGATGTATACACTTTATCTAATAATTCTGCTAGAACTGAAACTATTGAAGAAGCAAGAATATTAGATGATAAAATTATATCTTCTTGGACAGGTCATCCACATTTTAGAATTATAGATAATAGTACAGAATTTGAAGAAAAATTAGAAAGATTATTAAAAGAAATTTCTTCTTTCTTAGGAGAACCAGAACCTTTTGAAATTGAAAGAAAATTCTTAATATATTATCCAAATATTAAAGAATTAGAAAGTATGCCTAATTGTACTAAAGTTGATATCACTCAAACTTATTTAAAAAGTAAAGATGATACAGAAAGAAGAGTTAGAGCAAGAGGTATCGATAATGACTATTTATATTACTTAACTGAAAAAAGAAGAATTTCAAATATAAAAAGAATTGAAACAGAAAGAAAACTTACTCAAGATGAATATTTAAAATTATTAATGGAAGCAGATAATAAATTACATACTATTCATAAGACAAGATATTGCTTATCAGAAAATAATCAATATTTTGAAATTGATATTTATCCAGAATGGAACAATCAAGCTATAATGGAAATTGAATTAAATAGTGAAGATGAAAATATAAAAATTCCTAAATTTATAAATATTATTAAAGAAGTAACTGATGATAAAAACTATAAAAATTATGAAATGGCAAAAGAAATGCCTAAAGAATTAATTAGAAAAAGAAAAATATAAAAGGAATTTTTATTAATATGAAAAGAAATGAACTAATAAAATTAAGAAAATTAGTAAATATAGAAATTGAACGAAGAAAAAGAATTAAAGAATTATTAGAGCAGAATTTAGTAAAAGAATATTTAAAAATAACAAATTCAAATATAAAAGAATTAGATGAAAATAATATTCAAGAAATACTAAATAATATTTTAAAAGAATTTAGTATATCTAGGACAAATGGTATATATGTTTGTACTTATGCTTACTATTTAGATTGGAATGTATATTATCAAGAAACTAATTATTATTCTAAATCTACTGATATAAATTCAATAGATGCTGATTATAAAATATATGCTGATATAGAATCTGATAAATTAATAAAAGCAGTTAAAGAAAATAAGAATAATGACAAAAGACCATTAATCTCTAATTTTGAAAAAGAAAATATAGTTTTAAATCCATATAATACACATCAAAATAATAATGGATTCTATGAAGTAAAATATAATTTCTTTAATTCAGCTTTAAAAGATGGACAAGAAAAAGCTAAAAAATTAATATTATCAAAATATCCAAGATTATAAAATTAAAAAATGTCATCTTAAATGCTGACATTTTTGTTTGCATAATTATTTATAACTATTTTCACAATAATTTTTATTTTTTACAAGAATAGTAAATTTCAAACTATCCTTATTTATGGTATTTCAAATTTACAATATTAGTTTATTACAATTTATTTATTTTCTATTTGTTTTGCTTCATTCATTAATCTATCAAAATCTGATACATAGTTTCTATCTTGTATAACTTTATACTTCTCATATTCGTTTTCTGCTTTTTCTACTGCTTGATTATGAAAAATTGCTCCTTTTCCTTCTAATACATTATAATGAAAAACTTTTAAAGCATTTTCAACTTCATTTTTCCAATCACTCATATACATAGCAATATTTCTTTCAGCATTATTTTCAGCTATATCTAAAAATAAATTTACTAAATTGTTTAAATTTTTAAGCTCTTTTTCATCTAAATAATTTTTAGCAACACTAATATCTGACTTTAAAATTTTACCATCAGGTGATTTTTCCCAAGTAGTAAGCCCCATATTTTTCTTTTTAGAATCAACTCTATTATAAACTATTTCTGCAGCAGTTTTTCCAGTTATAGCAAAGAAAAATTTGTTTTGAATTGTTTTATAAAATATTGATGCATCTTCACTATTTTTATCATAATCAATTGAGCATTCTGCAAAAATATCTGTAATTTTTTGATAAAATACTCTTTCACTTGTACGAATTAATTTAATTCTTTCAAGTAATCTTTGAAAATATTCTTGATCACCTTTATTAGCTTTCATAAATCTATCATCATTTAAAGCAAAACCTTGAATCATATAATCTTTTATTATTTTATTTGCCCAAGTTCTAAATTTAATTGCTTTTTTAGAATTAACTCTAAAGCCAATAGAAATAATCATGTCTAGATTATAATATGCATAAAATCTTTTAACTTTTCGAGCACCCTCATTTTGAACTTGTGCAATTTTTGCACAAGTTGAATTTTCATTCAATTCTTCATCTTTATAAATATTTCTAATATGTCTGATAATACCGCTTCTATCTATATTAAATAAAGTTGCTAAAGCTTCGGTATTTAACCAAACATCTTCATTTTTAAGTAATACTTCTATTTTAGTATTTCCTTCATCATCATTGTAAAATAAAATGTTTTTTTCATTTCCGATTATTTTATCTTTCACATTTACACCTCCTCTAATTTAATAATCTTCATTGTACATTTATTATACTATTACAAATAATACTAAACAAGTAATTTAGCTGAATTCAATCAAATTAAATTCAACTATTTTTTATTTATTTCTTTTCATAAATTTTTGTTACTTCTTTTTATTTTCAAATGTACTTGAAATATAATATTTTCTTTTGTTTCAATTCTTTTAAATACTAATATTTCAACAATTTTCTATATATCACAACAATTTCTAAAACTAATAATATCAAGACTTCCTCATAAATTATAAAGTCTACACCTCAATAATCTTTTATCCAATAATCTAGATTATCACCATACAACATATTACATTTATTGCTTGTTACTCTATTAATAAATTCCTCATATGCTTTTTGTCTTGTCATAATATACAGCTTTTTTTCTTTAAACCTGATTTTGATTTTTATTTTCTTTTAATATTTATCATCTAGACTCAAAACAATACTGATAAAAATTACCTCTTTTTTATATTAATCATTTATTTCACTCTCCATTTCTTTTTATCATTGTTATTTTACATAAAAAAAGTAGAATTAAAAATCTTACTCTACTCTTTATCACAATTGCTAAGAATTAATTTTTTTGTTTCTTTTGGAATTGGTCTTCCAAACTCTTTTTCAACAATATTTATTGCCTTATGTTGTTGTTCAGAAAAACTATTTGAATTAATTGTTGATATAACTAATCTTGTTTTTAAATCTAATTTTTTCTCACTATCTAAATATTTAAGTATTTGCATAGATGTCATTTTTGTATTCAAAATGATCATCCAATAGGCAATTATAATTTTTCTAACATATCTTCTTAATAATTTTTCATCATCTTCATTAATATTGTTCTTTTTTGATCCATGAATATAATTACATCTTTTTCTGTATAATTTTCTAATATCAGTATAAATTTGATTATATTCTTTTTCATTATCTTCTGCCAATAATTTTGCAGAATATCTAGATATTTTTTCTGTAACATCTTTCGTATCTAAATTAAATATTGATTCTAAAGAACTAAATATTAATATATATCTATTAGTTATTTTATCACTATCAAATGAATCATTATAAAATTCAATTGCTCTTTTAAAGTGATTATTATTTGTATTTTTCATACTATCTATATCTATATGAAATCTACTATTATTGTTAATTTCTTCATTGGGCAATTTATACATTAATCTATTCCAATATGATATTGGGCGATTAATTTGGCAAGTCCAAACATAATTTTTATTTTCATCATAAAACTCAATATCAATTGATTGAAATAAAATTGGAATATTAAGAATTATTCTTATTTTCATTTCTAAATCTAATACTTTATCAACTATATTTTTGTTGGTTTTTAAAACTTTATTAAGATTATCCTTTTTGGTTTTATTTGATACTTCTATTTCAATATAATCATTTGATTCAAAATAATTGTATGATAATTTATCATAATTAGTTAAACATGATACTAAATATAAATTCATATTTATACTAATTCCTAATTCATCTCTTTTATATTCTTGGTCAAATAATTCTTTATTAAAAAAGCCTTCTTTTAAAGTAAATCCATCAATAGTATAATTACCGACAACACTTAAACCATTAACAAGCATTTTATATTTTAAAAACATTTTTTTCATCTTTATTCCTCCTTATATTAAAAAATGTCAACAAATTTATTTTTGTTAACACTCTTTATTTTCAACAGATTTTGTCCACATTTTATTTAACCTGTTGACAAATAACAAATTTGTCACTTTCTAATATTGATTTTTTTATTTTTTCTTACTTTCCACAACAATTCTTATATTTCTTTCCATTTCTACAAGCTCAATTTTTTCCTAGATTATCAATATTATTAGTATTTATAATATTATCAATATTTCTTTAAATACTGATCTTGGCACATTTTTCATTTATAGTATTATCAGTATTATTGATATTATAAATATTTATTAAATGAGTACAATTTGAGGAAAATTTTCTCATTTATACCTCGTTTTCAAAAAATGAGAAAATTTTCAACACTCGTTTACAAGTACAATTACTATTTATTTCATTTATCTTTTTGACAAAATTAGTTGTCTTCTTTTTACATATTCTTCTTGAGTGATTAAGTTATAATTTAAGCAATCATTTAGTTCTTTTAACTCTTCATCTCTAATCTTTTTAGTTTCTTCAAATCGATGATTTTCTTCACATAACATTGTTTCTATAGCGATTTCTTGTCCTTTATTTATACATAAATTAAAATATTTATATCTCGTATTAAAATATCTGTCATTAGCATCTAGTATTGTTCTTTTACCTCTTATTACTTTGTTAACTGATTCAAAAGTATCTTGCTCTTCTATAGGAATAGCAATTACCTTTTTTGAATTTTCAATATCTAAATATATACAAACAATTCTATCTTTATCAGTTTCCTTTGATATTGTTTTAAACATCTTTTCATATTGACTAACAGAACAATCTAAAAACCAAAACCACAAATTATTGGTTGGTTCAATTAAACCTCTACCATATTTATCAATAATTTCACCAACAATATGAGCTTGTTTATAACAATCATCTATTCTTTCAAATGAATCCTTTATATTTAATAAATATCTATATCGTTGCACTATTGGATTTTGTTCAAGTTCTTTAATTTCTTGTAAATCTCCTTTAGAAATTTTATAAAAATCATTATATTCTTGTCTTATTTGTTGAATTATTTCTTTATTCATACCATACCCACCTTTCTTTTTCCTCACAATTTTTCTCATATAATATTGATGTTGAGGAAATTACGAGGTATTTTTCCTCATTTTTGGATAAAATGAGGTATAAATGAGGAAATTTTTATTATTTTTTACTTGTAAGCAATTTATAATGCCTTATAAAACCTACTATTTACCACAGCAATTTTTATACTTCTTGCCTGAGCCACAAGGACATGGATCATTTCTACCTATTTTCTTATCTGCTTTTTTAGGTTTTGATTTAACGGCTTCACCACTATCATTAGTTCTCATATTTTTTACTTCTTCTCTTTCAATATTTTGTCTTACTTCTGCATTAAGTAAGAAACTAGATATTTCAGCACTAATAGTAGCCATCATATTATCAAACATTTGAAAACCTTCTAATGCATAAACTTGAAGTGGATTACTTTGTGCATATCCTCTAAGTCCAACACCTTCTTTTAATGCTTCTAACTCATCTAATTGATTCATCCAATTCTTATCAATTATTCTAAGTGAAATAGATTTTTCAAAATCATTTTGTATTTCTTCTGGTACATCTTTTAATTTATTATTATAATCTTCTACAACTATATTATAAATATAATCTATAATTTCTTCATTTGATTTATCTTTAAAATCTTTTTCAGTTAATTTTTTTCTTTTTAATAAGTGAGCATTAAAATGTTCCATAATATTATTAATATCATTTTCAGTTAAATAACCTTCTGGCTCAAGATGAGAATTAATTTGATTTTTAACATAATCTTTAAATGTTTCTAATACTCTATCTCTTATGCTATCTTTATCAAGTATTTCATTTCTTCTTTCATAAATTATTTCTCTTTGTTTACTAATAACATTATCATAATCAAGTAAACCTTTTCTTCTATCAAAGTTGAATCCTTCAACTTTCTTTTGTGCTGATTCTATATTTTTAGATATCATTTTATTTGAAATAGCTTGATCTTCTTGTATTCCTAGTGTTTCCATAACTGATTTCATTTTCTCAGAACCAAACTTAAGCATTAAATCATCTTCCATAGATACAAAGAATCTTGTAGTTCCTGGATCTCCTTGTCTACCAGCACGACCTCTTAATTGATTATCAATTCTTCTTGAATCATGTCTTTCAGTACCAATTACAAATAATCCACCAAGTTCTTTTACACCTTCACCTAATTTAATATCAGTACCACGACCAGCCATATTTGTTGCTATTGTTACAGCACCTTTTTTACCAGCACCTTCAATAATATGAGCTTCTCTTTCATGATTCTTTGCATTTAATAGTTCATGTTTAATACCAGCTTTTGTTAATAATTGACTTACAATTTCACTTGTTTCAACTGATGCTACACCTACAAGAACAGGTCTTCCTGTTGCATGTATTTCTTTTACAGTTTTAACTAATGCTTTATATTTACCATTTAGTGATGAATAAATTAAATCAACTTGATCATCTCTTATTACTGGTTTATTAGTTGGTATACATACTACATAAGTATTATATATATTTCTAAACTCTTCTTCTTCAGTTTTAGCAGTACCTGTCATACCAGATAGTTTATTATACATTCTAAATAAATTTTGGAATGTTATTGTTGCTAGTGTCTTAGTTTCTTCATTTATAGTGACACCCTCTTTTGCTTCAATAGCTTGGTGTAATCCTTCACTAAATTGTCTTCCATGCATAAGTCTTCCAGTAAATGTATCAACTATAATAACTTTATCATTTTCAACTACATAATCTACATCTTTTTTAAATCCATAATTTGCAACTAATGCTTTGTCTAAGTTATGTACCATTACACTATTAGAAATATCATATAAATTATCTAATTTTAATAATTCTTCTGCATGTCTTACTCCATCTTCAGTAAGAGTAACTCTTTTAGTTTTTTCATCAACTACATAATCATCTATTTTTAAAGCTTTAGCTACTCTATCAGCTTCTTTATAAACATTAGCACTTTTAGCAACTCCACCTGAAATAATTAATGGTGTTCTTGCTTCATCAATTAGAATTGAATCAACTTCATCTATGATTGCAAAATTAAGTCCTCTTTGAGTTCTATTTTCTTTTCTAACAACCATATTATCTCTTAAGTAGTCAAATCCAACTTCATTATTAGTTGTATATGTTATATCAGCATTATATGCTTCTTTCTTTTCTTGTGGACTCTTATCTCTTGTGTTAATTCCAACACTTACTCCTAACATATCATATATTGGACCCATCCATTCTGCATTACGAGTTGATAAATATTCATTAGTTGTGATTACATGAACACCCTGTCCACCTAAAGCATTCAAATAAGCAGGTAATACTGTTGTTAATGTTTTACCTTCACCAGTTTTCATTTCTGCAATATTACCTCTATGAATTGCAACTCCACCTATTAATTGTACTCTAAATGGTTTTTCACCAATAGCACGATAACATGCTTCTCTTGCAAGAGCAAATGCTTCAACTAAAATATCATCAAGAGTTTCTCCTTTACTAAGTCTTGTTTTAAATTCATCAGTTTTAGCTTTAAATTCAACGGTTTTTAGTTTTTGCATATCTTCATCTAAAGCTTCTATTTCAGTAACTAATTTATCTATTTTCTTTAGTTCTTTTGTTTCATAATCAAATATACTTTTTAAAAATCCCATGTCTATTTCCTCCTAATAGATATTATAACATAAAAAAACAAAGAGTTAATCATTTTCTAACTCTTTATCTTCACTTTCATCATCATCCATTTCTTCTTTTAATTTTTCTTCTTGTTCTTTTGATTCTTTTTTTACTTTTTTATAAGTTCCAATACCAAATAATTTTAATATAAAATATACTTCATACATAACAATTGCAAGTGGTGGTAATATAACAAATATAAAAAATACTATTTTATTTTTAAAGAAATTTATAATACTACCAAGACCATTAATTGTTTTTACATGAGTACCAATTATTGAATTACTTTTATAGTTACCTGTATCACCTTCTAAAACATAATATTTAGGATTTGTATCTTTACTTATTTTTTCTACTTTAGAAATACTTACATATACATTATTATTTTCATCTGATTTATATGTAAATAATTCATTTCCCTCTTTTATAGTATTAATATTTTCTTTTTTAACAACTACTAAAGATCCTTTTTTATATTTATCAGTTTCATTATTTTTATTAATTATTACATATACTTTATTACTAGTTTCACTTATACCATATTTATTTTCTTTTAAAATGAAAGTACACAATAAAACAACTAGCAAAAAATATATTACAAAAATAACACCTAAAATAATTTTAATAATCTTCTTATTTTTCATACTAACCAACCTTCTTGATTAAATTTTATCATATTTATTTTTATTATAAAAGAAAAAAGTAGATTGCTCTACTATTTTGCATCAATGATACCATAGTCTCCATCATTTCTTTTATAAACTACATTTATTCTATCAGTATCAACATTTTTAAATACAAAGAATGTATGACCTAACAATTCCATTTGAGTAATAGCCTCTTCTTCATCTATTGGTTTTAAGAAAACTTCTTTTCTTCTTACAATAGTTTGTCCCTCTTCTTCAAAGTAGTCTTCTATTTCCATATCAGGAATAACTTCTTTATTAACTCTTTTACTACTTATTTTTTCTTTATATTTTTTAAATTGTCTTTCTAGTTTATCAACAACTAAATCAATAGCAGAGTATAAGTCTTCATTAGTTACTTCTGCTCTTATATTATATTTACCACTCCAAATAGTAACCTCTACCTTTTCATCTTTTCCTTTAGCAGAAATCAAAACTTTTGCTTCTACTACATCATTATCATCTAAATATTTTTCTACTTTAGATAATTTACTTCTTATGTAATCATTAATTGAGTCTGTAACTTCTAATTTGTTACCACGTATATTATATTTCATACACATATCCTCCTAAATAAAGAATAACATATAATCAATATTTATTCTACTAATTTTACTTATCTTTACATTTTTTATCGTACAAGAAAAATGAAAAATAAATTTTTCATATGAGTACCTAACGGTACTCTTTTTTGATATACTATAAACATGAAAAA
>CANRBS010000034.1 GCA_947628895.1 uncultured Bacilli bacterium | reverse complement strand
GATTTTCCAATTAATATATATGATGTTTATGCTAATTATGACTTTACTCCATCACCTCATATCTAATACACAGCATAGAAAAATATAAAGTTAGGAAAAATTAATTTCCTTTTTTATTTTGCTTTCTTTTGTTAAAATATTACTAGGTGAATTTATGTATTATACAAATTATGATTCAATTGTTGGTAAGTTGTTAATTGTAAGTGATGGAGAGAGTATTAATGGACTTTGGATATATAATCAAAAGTATTTTTGTTATGGATATGAATTTTCTAAATTAAAAAGAAATGATGATTTAGAAATATTTAAAATAACTAAAGGTTGGTTAGATAAATATTTTAAAGGCCTTAATCCTAATACTTGTGAACTTAAATTAAATCCCAGTGGTAGTTGCTTTCAAAAATTAGTTTGGAGTATATTAGTAGAAATACCTTATGGTGAAGTAATGACTTATGGAGAAATTTGTAAAATAATTGAAAAAAGATTAAATAAGAAAATGTCAAGTAGAGCAGTAGGTAATGCAGTAAGTCATAATAAAATATCAATTATTATTCCATGTCATAGAGTAGTAGGTAAAAATAATATAGGTGGTTATGCTGGTGGAATAGATAATAAAATAAAATTATTGAATTTAGAAGGAATGCCTTGAAATTATAACTAGTATCATTTATAATAAAAATCATATTTTTTATACTTTATAGGGGGGTAAAATGATTACACTAAAATATTTTTATATCTATATTATTTTTGAATTAATAAATTTTATAATGAATTCAAAAATATATAATATTTTAAAGGCTTTGGATAGTGATATTAGAAAGGATATATTTATTGGACTAACTGGGTTAATGATAGCTACAATAATTTTTATAGTAGAAGTAATAAATAATAAAAAACATGAATTTGAGAAAAGTTTTATACTAGATAAAACAAAAATTATAAAAAATATGTTTTTATGCATATCAATATTTTTTATAATGCTTATATCTTCAACTATTAAATATTCAGGTTATAACTCTATGGAAGATATTTATATAATAAATGATATTTTGTATATAATTTTACAATTGTTAATAAATAGTTTATTATTTATATTTATGTATAAAACATTTAATATTTTTAGAATTGCTGTAAAATTAAATATTTATAAAGAGTATTTCAATAAAGAACTTGATTCTTATATTAATAAAAGGAGTAAAGAACTTGAAATAAAATCAACTGAAAAAAACTTAAAAAATATAAATAGGTTAAATCAACATTTTAAAAAATATTTAGAAAAAAATAAGAAAATATCTGACGATGTATTAAGTGTTGGATTATCATATGTACCAATATATGAAAACAAAAGTGGAATAATAAAAAATTATAATTACAGAGCACTTGATTCAATGCTTGAAAATGTTGATGACAATTTTAATATGGAACCAAAAAATTATGTTCCGCCAAATGTTCCAATTTTTGTATTTGCAAAAAAAATAGGAGATTTTGTAGAAAAAGGGAGTGTTGTTGCATACTGCTTAAATGGATATAAACAAATTTTTGAATATTTTCTTAATTGTATAATTTATGATAAAAATAGTGTAAATCTTGCTGATGAGATAAATAAAATTAATATATACCTTTTTGAATTAGCTAGTAATTTTTCAGCTCCATATAATTTTGATGATGATAGAAAATTATTTAGTTATTTTAATTTTCTTTATCAAAATAATTTAAATGAAATTAGAAGTTCCTTTATAAGTTATTTAAAAGAAGTAGTAAGAATTGTATGTAATGATAAATATAAAAATTATAATTATGCTGCTTTCTTAAATAGAATTTTATCTTTAGCATATAATAATGATAATTATAATGAATATCAACAAATTAGTAAATTAATATGTAGTTTATATATTTATCAATTAAAGATTGATGATAATGACATTAAAAAAGTAGCATATAATTTTGCAAATAACTATTTTAAATATAATTATTTTTCAATAAATAAAAATAGTGATATTAGATATTATGATGAATTGATGTCTAATTTATTAAGTTTTATTTATAATTTAATAAAGCGAAGAAATTTTGATGCAATATCTATTTTATTTAAAAATATAATGTTAGATCATGATAGTGATGTTAGTGATGATTTTGATGAAAAAAATATTTGTAATCTTAAATTTTCAATAGGTATTTTGCAATGTTTATATATACTAATTGAAAAAGATAAAGAAGAATTAACAGATGAAGATAAAAAGAATATAAAGAATATTATAGATTGGACTAAAAAATATTTTATAAATACATATGATGCTTGGAAAGTTATAATAAATTTTAAAAAATATTATGGTCAAGAGTCTTCAATACAGAGAGTATATAATTATTTTGAAATTGATTTTATTAATCATGATTATTTAAGTAGTTGGAGTGGATATTTAACAGATGATATAACTATATTAAGAGAGTTTTTATATACTTTTAAAATTCAAACAGTATTTAAAGATAATATAAATTATGATGAAATAACTAAGGATGATAGCCATTATTTTAATAATTTATTAGAAACTATTTCTTCAAATAGTAAAACAAAGTATGAAGAAGAATTAAATCTCAATTATTCTAATGATAAGCTTATTGAAGCACTAGAATTAGTTATTAAAGATTCTAAAAATAAAGAAAAAGAATACATTAGATCTCATAAGTTGGATGAAACTAAGAAAAGAAAATTTAAAAAAATTATTAAAGAAAAAATACAAGAAAAAAGAGATTTAGAAAAATATCTTAATAATCTAAATAAAGTAGAAAAAATAGATATGAAAATCAAAAGAGTTTGTGGTGTTAATCAATTGATTCCACGAAATTTGTTTTTTGAAAATTATGGTGGTTGTGAAAGTTTTGCTGAAGAATGCAGTAGAATTTTTAATATTGCAAAAGAAAAAGAATTTATTAAAAAAATAGATAGTATTTCTTTGCTAGAAGAAAAAAGTATAGATGATATTTTAAATAGTCTTGAAAATATAGAAGATTATTTATTGATAACAAATCATATAAATTATTATCATATTAAAGCTTATGATGGATTTAGTGATTATGTTCTCATTAACAATAAAAAAATTGATATTTTAAAAATTTCAAATCTTAAATTTATTTATTTAATAGAAAAAAAGTATTTACCAAAACTTCAATATTGTGATTTTGAAGATAATTTAAATAAGAATAATATAGAAGAAAGCTTATACTATGAATTAAATGATTGTTCAACTGAAGATAAATTAAGAAATGAAATAATAGAAAATTCGAATTGGTTATCAGAAATTGGAAATATTGAAAAACAACATGAATATCTAAAAGAAAAATGTAGATTAAGAGTATTATATTCATTTAGATTTTATGAAGTAGATAATGCAACAGCAATAAAGTTTAAAGTAAAAGAATAATTAAAATTTTAATTGAAAATAAAATAATATTTTAAAAAGATTAAAAAAGTACTCAATAAAAAAGGCAATGCTATAAACTAGTTATGACATTGCCTGACCTTTAGAATGCTACTTGGCATCTAAGTTAATTAAACGATATCATAAATTGAGAAATATGTCAACTAGTGGTGCTTTATGTTACAATTAATATTGTTTTAATATTCATAATGTAAATGTCAATAAGATTTTGGACAAAAAAGTCAATTTCAAAGTTGGACACTTTTGGATAGGAAGCTATCTTTTTTGATTGTTATCAAGTTGTTCAATTTTATCTTTAATTCTATAAGAATTGCCAGTTATATTTATTACATGAGAATGATGTAATAATCTATCTAACATGGCATTTGCTAAAGTATTATCACTAAAAACTTCTCCCCATTTGCTAAATACCATATTTGTCGTTATTATTGTTGAATGTTTCTCATATCTTTTTGCTATTAATTGAAACAATAGATTAGCTCCTTGTTTATCAACAGGTAAATATCCTATTTCATCAATTATTAATAATTGATATCTACAAAAATGCTTTATTCTTGATTCTAATTTATTTTCAAAATGAGCTTTATTTAACTGTGTTATTAAATCATGACAAGATATAAAATATACTGAATATCTTTTCTTTGCTGCTGTTATTCCTATGGATGTAGCCAAGTGGGTTTTTCCAACCCCACTTGATCCAACAAATAATATATTTTCATGTCTATCTAAAAATCTTAATGTATTTAAATCCTCTATTTCATCTTTATTTATTGATGGTTGATAATCAAAATCAAAATCTGTTAATTCTTTTTCATATGGAAATGCTGATACTGTTACTTGTATTTTTGATGCTCTATCATCTCTATATTCTATTTCTTTGTTTGTAAGTTCTAATAATGCTGTTTGAAATGGTATTTTATTTTTTACTATTTCATCTATATAATTTGGTAAATAACTTCTAAATTTTTCTAATTTTAATAATTCTAAATTGTTTAATAATTTATTATATTCATTCATTTATTCTCACTCCTAATATTTTATCTTTCTTTTTTAATTCTATTATTTCTTGTATTTCTTCTTCTGTTTTATTTTTATATGCTTCACTTTTCATTATTTCTTTTAAATCACTTTCATGATAATTTAAATATTTATCACTTATCTCATATTGGCAAATAAAATCCGTGATGTTATAATATATATTGATTCTGGAATCACTTTCTGATATGGTTACTTGTTTTCCTATCAGATATGTTGGAACTGAGTATTTTTTACCTTTATACGTTATCATGGATTCTTTTGATACTTTATATGTTTTCTCAGGATCATAATAATTTATCAATCTATCCCATAATGGTAATGAGTTTAAATACTCTTTTTCTTTTTCATGAATTTTTCTTGGAATTATTCCTATTCCTTGTACAACTTCATTATTAATGTCTTCCATTATTTCTTTTACTATTTTTTCTAAATCTTCCCATGTTTCAAATTCTTCATTATATGGCCTTAGTCTTTCCATTATTCTTGCTAATGTTTCTACTTTTCCTTTTGTTTTTGGCCTATATCCCATACAAGCAAGTGGTGTAAATCCTGCATCATTACTAAATTCTTTAAATCTTTTATTAAATACTACTTCTGTTGTTGTAGTTCTTGCTTTATCAACTACTGTTTTCATATTATCAAATAATATTTCTCTGGGGCATCCATTAAAGTATCCAAAACCTTTAACTAAACACTTAAACAAAGTATTTTGATTTCTATCATTTGTTAATTCTATATATTTATATCTAGAATATCCAAGTATCATTAGAAATATATTTACTTCAAAAATTTCTCCTTTTTTATTAACTAATTTCATTGATTCTTTCCAATCAACTTGGGCTTGTAATCCAGGTATTGTTTCAAATCTTATTGTTGCTTTTTTTATTTGTAAATTTTTATGTTCTTTTACATATTTTTTTACTATTCCATATCCTCCTGTATAGCCATGCTTTTTAATGAATTTGTAAACATTTATGGCTTTACTTTTGTATTTATCCACTTTCGTTTCTATTATTTCTTTATATGGATCTAATTTACTTATTCTTTTAATTGGCTCTTTTTTCTTGTTCTCTTTTAATCGCTTTTCTCGATTATAAATTGTCTGTCTTGAACATTGTAATGTCCTAGCCATTTCACTTTTATTTATGTTATCACCTCCAATCCTTATTATTTCATTTCTTACATCTTTTCTCATTAATATCAACTCCTTTACTATCTTAGAAAAGATAGTTTAATTATATCAATTAACAAAAAAAGAATTGGTACAAACTGTCCAATTCCTACATTGACTTTTTTGTCCAATTCTATATTACCATTTACACATAATTTATAATAAAACTAAAAAATTGCTCATCACATTTATAAAACTATTGTTATATTACATGAAATAAATTACTCAATAAATGGAAAAATGTGATAAAAGTGGTCAAAAACACTGGAATTTTGTGATAAAATTAGTTGAAAATGATGGAATTTTGTGATAACATTAATAATAAGGTGAATAGTAATGGTTAGATTGAAGAGAAAAATAGATTCATTTTTAATAGAATGGAAAAATTCAAAAGATAAAATGCCACTTATTGTTAGGGGTGCAAGACAGATAGGTAAAACTGATGCAATAGAAAATTTTGCAAAAAATAATTATAAATATATTGTTGAAATTAATTTTGCATTACAAAAAGAATATAAAACTATATTTGATGATGGATTTGAAGTTGATACAATAATTAATAATATTTCTATTATCAATAATGATATTAAATTTGTGCCAAATGAAACTTTAATTTTTTTTGATGAATTACAAGATTGTATAAATTGTGCAACTTCTTTAAAATCATTTAATCTTGATAAAAGATATGATGTTATTTGTTCTGGATCCATGATGGGAATAAATTATAAAGAAATTGAATCAAATAGTGTTGGAAACAAACAAGATTATATAATGCATTCTATGGATTTTGAAGAATTTTTGTGGGCAAAAGGATATAAAGAAGAACAAATAGAAGGTTTATATAAATGTATGTATAATGTAAAACCATTGACTACTACACAATATGATGTCATGAATCGTAATTTTAAAGATTATATGATTTTAGGTGGAATGCCTGCAATTGTTGCAAAATTTATTGAAAACAAAAATTTTAGTGGAATATTAACAATGCAAGAACAAATATTAAAAGATTATGAAGAAGATATATCTAAATATGCAGAAGGATTAGATAAAGCTAGAATTTTAAATGCTTATAGGAAAGTATCAACTTTTTTAGGTAATGAAAATAAAAAATTTATGATATCTAAAATTTCTGATGGAGCAAGGAATCGAGAATATGTTGGAGTTTCTGATTGGTTGTCTGATGCTGGAATAATAAATATTTCATATTGTTTAGAAGAGTGCTCCTTACCACTTAAAGGAAATTATAATCCTGATAATTATAGATTATATTTTGCAGATACCGGAATGCTCATTGCTTCACTTGATGATGAAGCACAAGATGATTTAAGAAAAAATCAAAATTTTAATACATATAAAGGTGCTATTTATGAAAATATAGTAGCAGATATGTTAGTTAAATCTGGATATAAATTATATTTTTATAAAAATGAAAAAGGAACAATTGAGATGGATTTTTTCATACGAGATGCAAATTCATTAATTCCAGTTGAAGTTAAAGCAAATGATAATTCAACAATATCATTAAATAATTTAATAGATGGTAAACAATTTAAAGATATAAAATATGGAATTAAATTATGCAATAAGAATATTGGATTTAATGGAAAATTTTACACATTTCCTTATTTTATGACATTTTTTTTAAAAAGATTTTTAAGTGAAAAAAATAATTTATAACTTTTATTAATGGAGGTATACTTATGACAGCTTCAAAAATGGACTATTTAATTGAAATATTAAATAATTATACTTATAATCCGATAAGTTATGATAATTTCGTAAAAGAAAAAGTAGAAGAATTATATAGATTGCTTGATAAGATAAAACCATTATCAGAAGATGAATATAAAATATTATATTTTAGTATACCAAAAGGCAATATTAAAGAATATGATGATTATGAAGAATATTCGGATGAAATTTATTGGTATAAAATGATAACTTCTAGATATAAAAATTATTATACAATATCTATTAATTCTAAAAATGTATTATATGCTGATATGAATAAAGAAAATTCTTTTAAAAATTATCAATTACAGGAATTATTGGATTTTTTAATAATTAAAGTAAAAGAGTGTATTGTGATGCTTGAAAATGGAACTTATAATGAATATATAAAAAATAATTATTCTTATAAAAATAGATTTGGAGTTATAAAAAGAAGTAAATATTGGCAACTATATCCTGAAATTAAAGAAGATTTATTAAATAGAATATCAGAAAAAGAAATTAATTATTTTATAGAAAATGCAAATGATAAAGTAAGTAATAGAATGAATAATATGACATCTGGTAAATATTTTGAATGTGTAAGTAAAGTTTATAAAAATATAGGTTATGATATAAATAATTTAACAAATAAAGAATTATATTTAAAATATTCAGATGGTAGAGACGATGGATTAAGTGAAATAGATGAAAATAGTAGTGATGAATTTGATAAATGGTATAAAGATGATAGTAAAAGTGGACATCCTTGGGAAATAATAAGAGGTCATTCATTTTCAAGAGTTAATTTACAAGTTTGTAAAGATGAAAATGGTTATTATTTATTTCTTGATGGTAGTAAACTTATAAGAAAAATTGAAATTGTTAAAATATTTAATATTCTTAACGAAAATAATATTCCTGTAAAAATATATGATGTAGAGAAAGTAAAAAATGCATTTAAGGGTTCTGATTATTTAGGAATAGTTCCAAATGAGATTGTACCAATTGAGTGTGGTGGATATTTTAACAAATATAAGCCAACAGAGTTTATACATTTAGATGATTCTAAAATATATAAATTTATTAAGTGGGAACCATTAGAAAATATAGAATTAAAATAGGAAATGCTCATCAATTTTGTAAAACTAATGTAAAAATAATGTTATGTTAAATTAAATTATTGTAAAAATGGTATACTAATAATTGGTGAAGTTATGAAAGAGAAAGTAGTAGAAAAAGAAAAAACAAGTTTAGTAATATTATCTTTGTTAATAGCAGGTTTATTTTTACCAGCATTTATACAAAGTTTAATTGATTTAGGACCTCATAAACAATTAATAATTGGTACAATTGTTAATACGGCATTATTTTTATCTAGTATGTATATGAAAGATACTAAAAAAATAATAGCATTATCAACGGTACCATCAATTTCTAATATATTAACTGGTGTATTATTTGAAGGGCTTACATATTATAGTAAATTAATGATACCATTTATATGGTTAGGTAATTTATCTATTATATATTTAGGAAGATTACTTAGAAATAAATTAAATTATACTGTATCAAGTTTAATTTCAATATTAGTTAAAGTATCTGTTATATATGGTGGATTTTGTTTAATGAGTTCTGTATTTAATTTTCCAGCTAAAATAGTTAAAGTAATGGGTACATCTATGGGAATTACACAAGTATATACAGCATTACTTGGGTTTATAGTATCAAGTATAATTCTTGGTATTAAAAAGTATGCTGATAATAAATGATAAATAAAAACTTGACAAATAGATTTTATTTATGATATATTTAACTCACTTTACTACTGCATTATATTCTTTGAAGTTTTAGAGCAATAAGAAATGCTAGTAGTCTAAAACCATAGTGTCCACTGTTGTCTTTTGTTAAGTGTTTTAGAGCAATAAGAAATGCTAGTAGTCTAAAACAATAACAAGTAGTTTTACTAAGTTGTAAAGATTAATGTGTTTTAGAACAATAAAACATTAAAAATAGCTGTCTTGTCTGACAACTATTTTTTATTGAAATAAAATTATTAATTGATTATAATAATTTAAATGGTGATAGTATGAAAAAGAGTAATTCTAAAAAAATGGGGATTAAAATTAAAACAAATAACAAAAATGATATTTATTTTTTTGATAATAAAGATTTTAAAAAAGATAATCAAAATTATTTAATGTTAAGTGATGAAGAAAATAAATTAATAAAAAAATCAAATACAGCTCAATTTGATTTTTTAGATACAAATACTAATAAAAAAATAGATATTATTAAGGGTAAAAATATTATTGTTGAATATGAAAATAAATATTCAATTAGTAAAGAAAATTTATTAAATCAATGTTTAATTAAAAAATATTGTTATAATGGTGATATTTCTAGTAATTTAGTTATTCAATTTATACATAATAATGAAGATATTAAAAAAATAGTAAGCTTATATGTTAATGATGTTATTTATTCTTTAAGTAGTATTAATAAAGATAATTATGATGTAATAAGTAAAATATCACCTTCATTTAATATGAAAAATAATAAAATATATACTAATAGTGGAATTTATAATAATTCTGACTTATATAATATTCTTAACAATTTAAGATATAGACAAACATTATATGGTTTAGAAAATAAAAATAAAGCAATATTATTTGAATATTTAAAAGCAATTTCATCTCTTAGAAATTTAGTTGCTCATTTTAATAAGACTGATGTATATAATTTAAATTTATTAAAAAATGAACTTTCTAATTATATATTAATAAAAGGTAAAGAATTTTTAAAAAATAGTGCATTGAATATAGATTTAATAACTAAATTATATTCTAATAAAAATATTAATGAAGAAGTTAAACAATATTATTTATATGTTTTAAATCAAAAAGATAAAAATATTGGATTATCAATTAAAAAGATAATGGAAATAGCAAGAAATATATATCCATCAAATATTGAAAATGAAGAAAAGAATAAAAAATATAATGTTTTATTAAAATATCATTTGTTTAATTATTTAACTAATAATAAAGAATTAACAAATGAATATATTGATAAGTTAAGAAAGTCTGATTATGAAGATAAAGACAATATATACTATGAATTAGTTAAAAAAATAGGTAAGGAAGAATTTGATAGAGTTAAAAATATTATAGATAAAATTGATTTTAAAGAAGAAGTTTCAATTAATTTAAAAGATATAGAAAAAGAAATATTAAATGTTAAATATAATTGGAATTATTTTATATTACAGATTTATGCTTTATCAAAGTTTTTAACAATTAAAGAGACTAATGTATTAACAAGTTCTTTAATAAATAAATTTCAAAGTATGTTAGATTTATATTATGTTAGTAAAAGTATTAATTTTAATATAAAGGATTGTATTAAAACTAATTATTTAATATGTTCAATTGATGAAATTGAAGATGTTATTAATCAACTTAGAATAATTAATTCTAGTAGAAGATATATAAATATTAAGAAGTCTAAATGTGATGAAAGGTTTGTTATTGATGGTTTAAAAATATTTAAAAATAATTACAATAATAATGAATTAAAAAAATTATTAAATGAAAAAATTAATAATAAAATATATAAATCTAAAAGAATAAAAAATCCATTAAAAAATTTTATAAGAAATAATGTTATTAAAACTAAAGAGTTTAATTATTTAATTCGTTATAGTGATCCTGGTAAATTATCAAATATTTTATATAAAAATGTAAATTTAGTTAAATTTTTATTTGAACAATTTACTGATAGTGAAAAGGAAAAATATAAATTAAATAATGTTAATGAAAAAACTATTTCAGAGATAACTTTGGATGAAATTATTAAAAATTTAAAATCAGGTAATATGGATTATAGTATTAATGTAAAAGCTTATGTAAAATGTATTTATTTTTTGATTAAAAATATGGTTAATATAAATAGTTATTATTTTATAGCATTTAGTTTTTATGCAAGAGATATGATGCTTATTAATAGTGATTATAAAGAATATAGTTTAAAATTATTTAATTATGTTAAAAGTAAAGATAGAGATGAAACTAGAATTACTATAAAAAATTTTAATTCTATAAAAGATAAAAATATATTTGATAGATATCGTAATATTGTTGAACATATAAATATTAATAAATTATTATATGATACTAAATTTCCTGATTCTTTTAAGTATTCAAATTATTTTAAAATTTATCATTATTGTATTCAAAAAGAATTATTAAATATAGAATATAATAATATATTTTTAAATGAATGTAAAAGTAATATTAATGAATATAATAAGTATTCAAAAAATTTATTATATGTTTTAAATTCAATATTTATTTATAATTATGCAAGATTTAAGGATTTAAGTGTAGAAGAAATATTTATGAGAAAATATAATTAACTTTTAAATAATTTTTAATTATGTTAAAATTATCTATATGAAGTATGTTTTAGGAAGTATAAGAAGAATTATATTTGAAAGTAATACTGGTCCATATAAAGTTGGACTTTTTAGAGTGAAAGAAACAAATGATGATGAGTTAAATGAATATATAAATAAAGTGATTGGTTTTACTGGTAATATAAATGAAGTTAATGATGAAGTGGATTATAAATTATATGGTAAAATGGTTACTCATCCTAAATATGGACTTCAATTTAGTGTAGACTCATATGAAATAGTGCCACCAAGTGACATTGATAGTTTAATATTATATTTAAGTAGTGGTATGTTTAAAGGAATAGGTGTTAAAACTGCTAAAAAGATTGTTGAAAAGTATGGTAGTGATACAATTGAGGTAATTAAAAATAATTATGAAGATTTAGCTTTAATTAGTGGTATGAATATGGATAAAGCTAGAATGATTCATAATAAAATAGTTGATAATGAAATGAATCAAGATTTAATATTAAAATTAAATAGTTATGGATTTAGTGTAAAAGAAGCTATTGATTTATCTACTATATATGGTCTTGATTTATTAAATATAATAGAAGAAAATATATATGAATTAAGTGATTTAGTTTCTTTTGATAAATTAGATTTAATATTTTTACAAAATCATGATGAGATGAATAGTAATAGAATTAAAGCTTTAATTAAACATAATATTAACAATATTTGTTTTGAAACTGGGGATACAATAATTGAAAAAGAAGAATTATTTTTAAGACTTAAAAAGTGTTTTAATAATAGTTTTATGGCTGATACATTTATTAGTCATTTAAATGAATTAATAGATATTGGTGAAGTAATAGAAATAAATGATTTTGTAACTTTATATGATTTTTATGAAGCGGAGAAAAGAATACTTAGTGATGTTACTAGAATTAGTAGTATTAAAAATGTAATTGATAAAGATAAAATAAATGAGTATATTTTATCTTATGAAAAAAGAAATAAAATTAAATTTAATGAGGAACAAAAAGCCGCAATTATGGGATCTATTATAAATAATTTTTATATTATAACTGGTGGTCCTGGAACTGGTAAAACTACAATTATTAAATCTATTGTAGAAATACTTTTAAATGTAGAAAAAATTAATAAAAATGATATTGCTCTATTAGCTCCAACTGGAAGAAGTGCTAAAAGAATGAGTGAAAGTGTAGGAATTACCGCCTCTACTATTCATAAATTTTTAAAATGGAATATGGAAACTAAAACATTTCAAATAGATGAATATAATAAAGCACATGAAAAAGTAATTATTGTTGATGAAGCTAGTATGATAGATATATTCTTATTTTCATCATTATTAAAAGGACTTAGAATAAATATAAAATTATTATTAATTGGAGATGCTAATCAACTTCCTTCTATAGCTCCAGGGGATGTGTTAAATGACTTATTAAATATTAGTACTATTAAAAGTAAATGTTTAAATACAATATATAGAGTTAAAGATGGAAGTTATATTACATATCTTGCAAATGATATTAAAAATAAAAAAGAATTTGAAAGTTTTGATGAAAAATATAGTGATTTTAAATTTATTGAAAGTAGTGATGATAACATTAAATTATATTTAAGTGAAATATGTAATAAAATTAAAGAGAAAGGTATAAGTACTGATTCGTTCCAAGTACTAGCACCAATGTATAAAGGAGTAAATGGAATAGATAATCTAAATATTATGTTATCTGATATATTTAATCCAAATGAAAAATTTCAAGTAGGAGAAAAATTTTATAAAATAAATGATAAGGTAATACAACTTGTAAATGATGTAGAAAATAATGTTTATAATGGTGATATTGGATATATTAAAGATATTTTCACTGTTGATAAAAAGTTAGTAATTAGAATTGATTATCTTGGAAATATAGTAGAATACAAAAGTGGTGAATTTGATAGATTTACTCTTGCTTATGCAATTAGTATTCATAAATCTCAAGGTAGTGAATATGATAATGTTGTAATAATACTTGCAAATAGTTTTAGAAGAATGTTTTATAATAAATTAATTTATACTGCTGTTACAAGAGCTAAACAATCATTAATAATACTTGGTAATATATCATCATTTAATAAATCAGTTCAAACATTATATGCAGATAATAGAAATACTTATTTAAAAAATGTATAAAAAACAATAATTTATAAATACTAATAATATCAAAAGGATGGTGATATTATTAGAACTTTAGAGAAGATGCTAGCTTTTGCAGGTGGTTTAGGGGTAGGACTAGCCTATAAAAAGTATGAAAAAGACATTAGTAAGTATATGAAAAAAGCATCAAAAAAAATGGTAGATTAAAATAGTTCAAAAAATGAGCTATTTTTTTTATTAAATTTATGTTATTATTATATTTAGGAGAGTAATTTTTATGAAAGATGAAGAAAGTACTAATAGAAAAATTAATACCAAAAAGATTAATCAATTAGTAGGTCTTGGAAATAGAATTGGTAAAATATTATATATTTTATTTATAATATTATTAATTTATGTCTTAACTTTAATATTTAGAGAATGGCATATACTTTCATTTATAGGTAAAATATTATCAATTATATCTCCATTATTTATTGGTTGGTTTATAGCTTGGTTATTAAATCCATTAGTAAAAAAAATAATGTCAAAAAATGTTAAGAAAGGTCTTGCAGTTACATTTGCATACTTAATAGTACTAGTAGTAATTGGTGTTATTTTAGGATTTACAATACCATCATTAGGTAACCAAATAAGTGATTTAGTTTCTGCTGTACCAAAAATAGTTAATGATGTAGGTGGATGGATTGATGAGTTGTTTGTTAAACTTTCAAATTTAAGTTTACAAAATTTAGATAATGTAAAAGAAGCATTCTTACTTAAAATAAATACATTTGCAGTTGATATTCAAACTAATTTACCAGAACTTGCAGTTGATGTTGTATCAGCATTTGCTAGTGGAATTGGTACAATTATATTAAGTTTAGTTTTAGCATTTTATATATCTTATGATTTTGATAAAGTATCAGATGGATTTATTAATTTATTTCCTAAAAGAACTAGAAAAGATTTAACATATTTATTAGATAAATTAAATGATTCATTATATTCATTTGTGAGTGGTACATTATGGTTATCTTTATTATTATTTGTAGTATCAGTTATAGGATTTTCTGTTATAGGATTAAATGCTCCAATACTAATATCATTTATATGTGTAATAACTAACTTAATACCATATATAGGTCCTTATATGGGAGCAGCAGTAGCAGCAGCAATTGGCTTTGCAGAAAGTCCACTTATTGGTATATTAACACTAGTGTTTATATTAATTGTACAAACAATAGATGGTCAAATATTAAATCCACTTGTTATGAGTAAAAAAATGGATTTAAGTCCAATAACAATCATACTTTCATTGCTTGTATTTGAGTACTTATTTGGAATACTTGGAATGGTTATAGCAACTCCAGTAGTAGCACTATTAAAAATCATTTATGTATTCTTTGATGAAAAATATGATTTCTTTGGATTTATAGATAAAGATAATTAGGAGGTAAAAATGAATAAAGTAGTATTAAAGGAATATGAAGGAAAATTATTAATTATTGACATCATGTTATATTGTATGTTTATAGTTGTAGGATTTGTTTTATTGAATTTTCCACTTATTGATAAAATAAATCCAATGGAGTATGCAGCACCATTGTTCTATATGTTTGCTTTTTTCTCATTACTTGCATATTTTCTAAACAGAAAAAAAGGAGATTATGAATTATTAATATTTGGATTTATTAATGTTTGTGTTGCTTCCTTTATACTTATTTATGAAAGTTATCCAGATTGTGGTTTTATTTTAGCAGATGCTGTTTTGATTTATTCAATAGCAAATGTATTAAATAAGGGATATCATTGTGGAAAACTATTACAACAAAGAAATACAAATTTCTTCATAAAAACTGCAGTTACTGTACTACTATTATTTTTAGGTGTATTTGTTGTATCTTCACTTTATACTAAAGTTGAAGCAGGAAGTATGATATTAGGTTATTATTTTGTAATACTTGGTTTATTAAGTTTATTTGAACCACTAATGGAAATACTAATGAAAAATCAAAAAATAGAAAAAATAATGCTTGACTTCTTAGCTAATGAAACTGTCTCAGATAAAGAAAAAAATCAAACTAAAAAAGTTACTAAAAAAGAAGAAAATAAAAAGCCTATAAAAGAAGTAAAAAATCATAAAGTAAATAGTAAAACTAAAAAAAGTACAAAAAAATAATTATTAAAGACTGATTTATATCAGTTTTTAAATGTTAATTTTTATTATAAATGTATTTTTTAATAATTCATTTCATATAAATTAATTGAGGTGAATTATGGATATAATTAAAGTATCTAGTAAAAGTATTTCTCAAAAGGTAGCAGGTAGTATTGCTAACTCTTTTAGAGAAGGAAGCAAACAAATTGAAATTCAAACAGTAGGAGCAGGGGCAGTAAATCAAGCTATTAAAGCAATATCAATAGCAAGAGGTTTTACAGCACCGCTTGGAATGAATTTGATTTGTACTCCAGCTTTCTACGATGTAGTTATTGATGGAAAAGAAAAAACAGCAATAAAGCTTGTCGTAGAGTCTCGTTAAGCACTTCTGTGCTTTTTTAAATGTAAACAATTTTAATTTTATAGAAAAAGATTTATAAATAGTGTATAATAAACTAATGTAGAGGTGATGAAATGATAGAAACAATATTAATTAAAACATTAGATGTATTAATTGTATGGTTTATGCTTTACCAATTATTGAAATTTTCAAAAAATAATTTTAAATTGAGATTAATATTTAAAGGTGTAATATTTATAATTTTATTAAAAGCAATTAGTGATTTTTTAAAACTAAATACAGTAGGAATAATATTAGAATATGTTATTTCTTGGGGACCTCTTGCATTGATAATAATATTTCAACCAGAAATTAGAAGTGTTTTAGAAAGTATTGGTAGGACTCAATTACTTGGTCGCCATAAAACATTAACAGTAGATGAAAGAGAAAAAATAGTTTATGAAATTATTAATGCTGTAGAATATTTAAAGAAAAATAAAATAGGAGCATTAATAGTATTAGAAAGAGATTATAGTTTAGCCCAATATATAGATCCCGCTACTAAATTATATGCTGATATTAGTAGTGAACTTTTAATATCAATATTCTTCCCTAATAATCCTCTTCATGATGGAGGTGTTATTATACAGGGAGATAAAATTACTTGTGCAGGTAGTGTATTTCCAACAAGTATGAATCCATCAATTTCTAAAAGACTTGGAACACGCCATAGAGCTGCCTTAGGTATAAGTGAAATTAGTGATGCTATAGCTTTGATAGTTAGTGAAGAAACAGGAAGAATTTCTATAGCTATACAAAGTGAACTTAATTATAATTTATCACTTGATGATGCTAAGTTAATTTTATTGGAAGAATTACAACCTAAGAAAGAGACATTCTACGAGGTAGATTCAGAAAGTGAGAGTGAAGAAAATGAAGAAAATTCTTAAAAAAATTCTCAAATTTTTTGGAAAAATATTTAAGGGAATATATAAGTTATTAGATTTAATACTTATAACTCCATTATCTAAATTTATTTATTGGATAGGACATTCAATACAAAATAAAAATTTAATTGATAAAATATTAAATGACCCAAATATATTAATTTATGTTTCATTAGTTTTAGCAATAGGAATATTTATTGCAGTAGATAGAAAAGTTATTAATTTAACTGATACTGAATCAATTGTTTTATCTAATCAGCCTATAAAACTAGATTATAATGAAGAAGCATATGTTATAGAAGGTGTACCTGAAAGTGGAGATATAGTTTTAATGGGTAGAAAAAGTGATTTATATTTAGCAGAACAATTAGGAGATCATTTACTTACACTTGATTTAACTGATTTATCAACTGGTACACAAAAAGTTAATGTAAAATATAATAATCCAATTAAATCATTAGATTATAAGGTAGATCCATCTAATGTAACAATTGTTATATATCCAAAAGTAAGTGAATCAAGAACTCTTACCACTGATATAGTAAATACTGATAAATTAAATAACACTTTAGTAATTAGTTCTGTAGAACTTGATAGAAATGAAGTAATTATAAAATCATATAAAGAAAAATTAGCAACTGTAGCAAGTGTTAAAGCAATTATTGATGCTAATGCATTAAATGCAACGGCTGCTGGAACTTATGAATTAACTAATGTAAAATTAGTTGCATATGATGAAAGTGGAACAGAAATAAGTGATATAGAGATAGTTCCTGATACAATAACAGCAACAGTTAAAATTACATCACCAAGTAAAGTTGTACCAATTAATGTAGTACCTGTTGGAGATGTTGCAAGTGGTAGTGCTATCGCGACAATTACACCAAATATTAAGAGTGTTACATTATATGGTGAAGAGTCAGTATTAGATTCAATAAGTGAACTTAAAGTGGAAATTGATGTAAATGGACTTAATAAAAATAAAACATATCAAAAAGATTTGGCTAAACCAAATGGAATAAGATCTATGTCTGAAAACAATGTAACAATTAAAGTTACAATGGAAAAAGAAACTTCTAAGGAATTTAAAGGAATACCAATAACATTTGAAAATCTAGATACTACTAAATATCAAGCATTAGCTGAAAATGAAGAGAGTACTAAAGTAGATGTAGTAGTTAAAGGTGTTTCATCATTATTAAATAAATTAGAAGCAAGTGATATAACTGCCTCAGTTGATTTATCTAATCTAGAACCTGGAACTGTTAGAGTACCAGTTATGGTTAAAGGTAGTGATGTAAGACTTACATATACATCTAGAACTACGATGATTGGAGTAATAATAGCTGAAAAATAAAATTACAGGAGTGAAAAAATAAATTCACTCCTTTTTAAATAAAATAAAAAAAAACAAAATTAAATAATTATTGAAATTTATCTTTTGTTTTGTTATACTTAATTAAGATAAGATCTTGAGTTTTGCAGTAAAAATGAGCAAGCCTTATAATTACTAGGCTTTGCTCATTTTTTACATCTTGTGTAATAT
>CANRBS010000033.1 GCA_947628895.1 uncultured Bacilli bacterium | reverse complement strand
ATTTCTCATTTTTCGGGAATTTTATTCTATAATCTAATTTTTTCATGTCTTCGGGATTTTAGTTTTTAATTCAGTCTAATTATTATATTAAATTTCAATATATAAAGTATTGCTATATATTTACTTGAAAAATATTAGTTAAAATATTGAAAGTACAAGATGACTATAAATGAAGCAAAGGCAAAAACATAAAAGTAAAGATAGAGATAATTTTGAAATTTAGTTTTCAGTCATTTAAGCAAAAAAATTATTTTCACTGATAAGTCTATTTTTAATTAAAATATTACTATATTAATTAATTTGTTTTCTTCTAATCCTATAAGCATTAAAAATAAATAAAGTAAATATTAATAATAATATTGAAGCAATCGAACACATAATTCTCATATAGTGATTATCTACTTCTTCAGGATTGTTTGGGTTAATTAATATAGTTCGATTACTACCAACTTTTGGATAGCTAATTAAAAAATCTGTTATTCGCAATTCTTTAGTGTATTCGTTATTTTTATACTCATATTTTACTTTTATATAATTAATTTCAGATTCCTCAGAAGTAAGGCCAGTGTAACGATATCCTGATTCAATTATTGTTGCATTAATTTTAATATAATCTTTAATAGCAATATAATATTTTGCCGTAACTATAAATGCACAAATAAGCATTAATAAAGCAAAAATAGAAATTATTAAATAAGTTCTTGGACTAATGTTATTATTTATTTTTATTTTATTCATATATAAATCACCTTAATTAACATTTTACCAAATTTCTGAGGAAAAGTCTTTAGTTTGGTAAAAATTATAAAAAGCTTGCAAAATGTTATTATTCACAGTTAAAATAAAAATAAGTATACAAAAAGAGATTAAGTTTTATTCTCTACTTTGCCTGTTTCAATATCTAAAACAATATCTGAAGAAAATATTTCATTATATTTTCTGTTATGAGAAATACTAATAATAGTACCCTTATATTCTTTTACTAATTCATAAATTAATTCAAGAGCATCTTTATCTAAATGATTAGTTACTTCATCTAATATTAATACATTTGTTTTATCCAAAGCTATTTTTACTAAATTTACTCTAGTTCTTTGTCCAAGAGAAAGATTTTTATATAATTTATCTTTATCACTATAACTTATATTAAATTTATCAAGTAAAACAAATACTTTTGATAAATCAATATTTTCTTTATCATTTGTTAAATATTCAAAAATAGTAGAGTCTATATTTTCACTTAATGTATCTTGAGAAATATAACCTATTCTAACATCACTTCCTATTAACAATTTACCAGATAAAGGTTTTATTTCAGATAAAATAGTTTTTATTAATGTAGATTTTCCACTTCCATTTTTACCTTCAATCATTACTTTATTACCAAATGGAATTATTAAATTTATTACTGGAGTTTTAAATGTATCATATCCACAAACTAAATTTTCTAATATTATATTTCTATTACCTTTAGAACTATCAAAATCTAAATTTATATTTATTTTCTCTTTTTCTTTAAATTCAGGTATTTCTAAGCTTTTAATTGAATCATTTATTTTAGAAATATTTTTATTATTAGTTCTTTCTTTAGCATAGTTATTAGCAAGTTTATCATTATCATTAAATGCTTTTTTATTACTTTTATTTGCCCATTGTTTTGCTCTTAATAGTTCTTTTTTTAATTTTTCTTTTTCTTCTTTAAGAGAATTATATGAATTTAATTTTTGATTATACTCTTCTTCTTTTTTTAATAAATAATCATCATAGCTTAAATTATATTCTAATATTTTACCATCAGATAACTCAAAAATTTTAGAAACTATATTATTTAAAAATAATTCATCATGAGATACTATTAACATTTTTTTACTTTTAGATTTTAAATAATTTTCTAACCAATTTATTGCTTCAATATCTAAATTATTAGTAGGTTCATCTAAAAGTAATATATCTGTATTTTTAAGTAATAAAGAAGCAAGTAAAACTTTTATTTTTTCTCCACCTGAAAGAATAGAAATTTTATCATAAATACTTTCATTAAATTTTAAACCTGATAATATTATTTTTAAATTATCTTCAAAATTATAACCATCTAATGCAATATACTTATCTAAAATATTACTATATTCATCCATTACTTCTTCAGTTAAATTTTTTCTAATTCAAATAATTTATTTTCTAAAGTGTCAATTCCAATATTTTTCTTTATATAATCTAATATACTATAATCATTATAAAAATATGGTATTTCTTGTTCTAAATATCCAATACTTTCATTATCAGTTTTAATACTACCAGATTCTATTTCTATTAAATTTGCTAATGCTTTTAATAAAGTAGACTTACCACTCCCATTTGATCCTACTAGTCCTACTTTATCTTTATTATTTAAAGAAAAGTTTATATTATTTAAAATATTATTTCCATTAATTGTAACTTTTAAATTATTAACAATCATATATTCACCCTTTAAAATCATTTTAAAAATTCTTTATAAATACACGATTATATTATCACAAAAAAATATGATTTTACAATTATTATATTTAATCTCCTATCTTTAAATTTTTCAATAATATTATTGAAAGTAAATAAATTAATATAAAAAAGATATTTATAATTTTATTGAACAATAGGTGTATTATAAAGTATTACTGTACATTTACTTGAAAAATACTATTTTTTATGATATGATGTATTTGTCAAGGATAACTTGAATAAAATAAAAAAAGGAAACACCTTAATATTTTCTAGATGGGTGTTGCCTATGTGTTGGTCACCTAATTCAAAAGCTGAGTTAGGTGAATTTTATTTATAGTAATATTACATAAAGCAATACTACCAATAATAAAATTATAATTAATAGAAAAAGAATTAACATATCTTTTTTACTCACTATAATCACCTCCATTATTTTTTACAAAAAATGTTGGCAATTCACCCATTATTAAGATGTTTCTAATCAATTATAACATAGCATTTCAAAAATATAAAGTATTACTTTACATTTTTACTTGAAAAATATTATTTTTTATGATATTATGTATTTGTCAAGGATGACTTGAATAAAATAATAATAAAAATATAATTGATACTAATGCAAAAATTAATAAGTCTTTCTTATTCATAATATCTCCTCAGGAACGAGAAGGTAATGTACCTAATTTTAAAAGTTGGGTTAGATGCTTTTTAATTTAAACAATTATATTAAGTAGAAAATCACTTAGCTTATGTTAGGTGATTTTCTATTGCATATTCATTTCTACAGAAATACTAAACTTTATAAAATACTAAAAATGTTATATAATATATTTAGGTGAATTATATGTGGAAATTTATAGTTATTCTTACTTGTAAAGCAGTAAATAAAATAAGTAAACTTATTGGACATGAAGGAAGTGTTATTGGTGGATATTATGCTTTAAAACTTGATAAAAACATTTTAAAGAAAATAAAACTTCCTAAATATGTAATTGGTATTACTGGTTCTAGTGGTAAAAGTTCTTCTACTGAACTTATGTATAATATATTAACTAAAAATAATTACACTACTATTTATAATAAAGAAGGAAGTAACACTATTAATGCTATTACTTCATTAGTACTTAATAATTCTACTTTATTTGGTAAAATCAAAAAAGATGTATTATTAATGGAATTAGATGAACAATTTATGAAATATATTTTTAAATATATAACACCAACTCATTTAATGATAACTAATATTACAAGAGATCAACCTCCAAGAAACTCTCATCCTGAAAAAATATATACTGCTATTAAAAATTCTATTCCAAATGGTACTCATCTTATATTAAATGTAGATGATCCATTTGTTAATAGACTTAGAGTTAACCATAAAGGTGGAGTTACTACTTATGGACTTAGTGAAAATAATTATTCTAGAAAAAGTAATCTAAATAATTTAGATGCAGCATACTGCCCTATTTGTAATTCCAAATTAGAATATGATTTTTATCATTATGGACATATTGGTTCATATCATTGTCCTAAATATCACTTTAATAGAGGAAATCCTGACTTTGAAGCTAAAAATATTGATATTGATAACCAACTAATAGAAATTAATGAAAATAAAATACGGCTTCCATCTAATTTCTTATATACAGCATATTTTGTAACAGGTTGTTATGCTCTTAGTAAAACACTTAATCTTAGTGATGAAAATATCATTTCAGTATTAAATAGTGATGAGATTAAAACCAAAAGACTTAATATATATGACTTTGATAATAGAAAATGGCAAATGTTAGTAAGTAAAAATGAAAACAATTTAAGTTATAAACAATCTCTTGATTATATACTTCATCAACCTGGTGATAAAACCGTTATATTAGGTTTTGACTCTTCATCTAGAAGATATAAAGAAAATGATATATCATGGATTTGGGATATTGATTTTGAAGAATTAAATGATTCATCTATAAAAAATATTATATTAATTGGAAAGTTCTGCTATGATATGAGAGTTAGGTTTGAATATGCCTCAATTGACAAAAATAAAATTATTTTAGTTGAAGATATATCAAACTTATCAAAAATATTAAAAGAAAAAACTAGTGGTAAAATATATTCTATGGTATGTTTTGATAAGGAAATTGAACTTAAGAAAATTATAAAGGAGGAAAATAATGATTAATGTTTTACATTTATATTATGACTTATTAAACCTTTATGGAGAATCCGCTAATACAAGAGCAATTAAACATAATTTAGAACTTAATAAAATAAAAGTTAATGTTGATTTAAAAAGTTTAAATGATAAAATTGATTTTGAAAAATATGACATTATTTATATAGGTAGTGGTAGTGAAGATAATTTACTTATCGCGGTAAATGATATACTTAAAAGAAAAAAAGAAATTAAAAAATATATTGAAAGTAATAAATATTTATTACTTACAGGTAATTCAATGGATTTATTTGGTGAATATATTTTATATAATAATGAAAAAATTAATGCTTTAAATATATTTGATTACTATACTGAACTTATAAATGAAAGTACATTTAAAAATGCATCTTCTGATAGAATTGTTGGTGAAGTTAATGGTAAATCTAAAATCATTAAAGAAAAAATAATTGGTTTTGAAAATAGATGTGATTTAAACTTTAATATTAAAGATTATTTATTTGAAGTAAATGAAAAATATTCAAATGATCTTACAAATACTCATGAAGGATTTTTATATAAAAATGTATTCGCGACTCATATAATTGGTCCAATACTTATTAGAAATCCATATTTTACAGATTATTTATTAGATAAACTTTGTAAAGATAAAAATTTAAAATATAAAAGTTTAGATGATTTATCTATTAAAGCATATAAAAAATATTTAGAGAATTTTGATACAAAAAAAGAATAATTAGTTTAATAAATTTAATTATTCTTTTTTATATTTATAGATCTAATTAAAAAGAAAATATATACAAACTATAAATATTAAAATAGCAAATACTAATAATATATTCCATAATTTACTAGGATTAATATATCTTTGAACATAAGCCATTTTTGGATTGTTTGGATTATAATAAACAGGAGCTTCAGAATTTATTGGATATAATTTACTTAATGGGCTTTTATGTGAACTAATACTATTCTCTACATACAGATTAGGGTTTATTACAACTTTTAAAACCTTTGGTAAATTTTCTCTATCTGTCAAATTAGAAATATAAATTTCTTCATTATACTTAGTAGAGTATTTAAAGGTTGATGCTGTAAACTTTGGACCAACTACTGTAAATTTTTCACCATTAACTAAATATTCTACAATAGGTAAACTAATATTATTATATAATACTTTTGAATAATTTATTATTTTTCCATTTGTTTTTATTAAACATTCTTTAACATAATTTCTTTTTTTATAATATAAAAAATAATATATTAAAAATAAAATTATAGAATAAACAATAAAAATTATACATATAAATTCTTTTATATCCATATGACACCTAATAACCTATTTTATCAATAAATTCTTTTACGGCATCTTTGTTAGAAATATCTACTTTTAAATATAAGAAAGTTTTATCTACTCTACTTAAATACATATATTCACTTTCTGTTGATAATGAGTATGTATTATAATTACCTGCATTAACTTCAGAATCTGTATATTTAGATGATTTAAGTGATTCAAAATCTGCTTTATTTGTATTAAACATACTTTTAGCTATACTTTCTTCAGATAATTCATAAAATTCAACTTGATAACCTTTACTATTTAAAGCAATAGTAGCTTTTAATACACTAGGTTCACTACTAAAGTCACTAGTAACATCTTGAGTAGTAAAATTAGATGAATTTGCATTAGTAATAAAATCATCAGTTGTAAGTGGTGTCTTTTTAAAACATCCAGTAAGACCAAATAGCATAAAAACTGATAATAAAACAACTAAAATTTTTCTTTTCATTTTTATATACTCCTTTCTAGTTTAATTATAATGTATATATATATATCAAGCAATTTTTTTAATTTATTTACACTAAAACTTTAATTTATTAATTATTCTAGTGAAGAATTTAGCTTTACCTATTCTTTCTCCATATTTAACAATTGTTTCAATATTTTCATTAGAATTTCTTAATATATCATCATCTATATTTAATACGGCTTTCTTAAATAATAAAACTATTGTAGAACCACCAAATTCAAAATAACCTTTTTCTTCACCTTTTTTAAATTTATATTCTTCATGATTATTTTTAATTCTACCTACACATAAAGCACCAACTTCTACTTGTATTACTTTACCAAAATTATCTGTATTTAATATTGTATATTCCCGTGTATTAGTTTTAAAAAAATTATAATGATTTAATGATATTGGTTGAACTGTATGATAAACTCCTTTAATTCTATAATTCTTTCCTTTAGTACCACTGTCAATATAACAATATCTATGATAGTTATCAGTTGTAAGTCTAAAAACGAGTGCATAACCATCTTTATATTCATCAATTATATTATCATTTATTAAACTATTAATACTATAATAAGAATTCTTTATATTAATCGTTAAATCTTCAGTAATTTTATATACTGACATTTTACTATCACAAGGAGATATAAGTATTCCTTTTCTTGCATTAATTGGTCTTTTTACACTAATAACTTTTCTTGTAAAAAAGTCATTATAAGAATTATAATTTTTATCTTCATATTCAAATGTATTTATATCATTCTTATCTACAAATTTTTTAATTCTATGTTTAGATAAACTACTATTCATATAAATTGCTACTAAATTTGATATAGTCTTGGTAATAAGTATTCTTAATATTATTCTTCCAATTAAAGTATTATATAAAAAATTAAGAGTTTTTGAAGACTCTGTAATTATATTTTGTTCACTATTTCTTTCTCTTGCTATATATTTCATAAGAATTTTTTAACAGTGATAATTAATATTATCTCTATTACTCCTATTAAAATTAATAATACCATTGTTTTATTTTGAGGTTTTTTAATTTTTATTTTACTTATCATTAAAATTCCAACTAATAATAAAACTAGTCCATAAACTAATACAAAATATTTACCTAAGAATTTCTTAAAAATGTAAATAAAAGGAAATACTAATGCAGATGATGTAGTTGGAAGTCCAACAAATTCTTTTACTGGGCTACTACTATTTCTCATTATTTCTAACACATTAAAATATGCAAGTCTAATAAGTGCTGAAAGTGGAAAGAATATTAGTACTAAATACCATAAAGGAGAAGTCATACCAATATTAAAACCAATTACAGATGGTAAAACTCCAAAACAAACTAAATCAGATAAACTATCAAGTTGTATTCCATAATGTTTTTCTTCTTGTGTTCTTTTCTTTTTAGTTCTTGCTACTCTTCCATCAAACATATCACAAAGACCAGAAAACATTAAACAAAGTATTGATCCTAAAACATGTCCAGTACTTGCTAAAAGGATTCCAAATACTCCTGATGAAAATCCTAGGTATGTAAGTAAAACTGTATAATCGTAAAATCCTATCATATTGCACCTCTATTTAATTATACTAATAAAATATTAAAAAATCAAACTAACATATTATTTTATTAATATATGGGATTTTCTTTAATATAGATATACATATTATAGATAAAAACAAAATGATTAAACTTAAAATTGGTATTGTTAAAATTGGACTATAATTTATTATCAAATAATGTTCAGTTATTTTGTTTAAAAAAATCATATGTATTAAATATATTCCAAATGTTAAACTTGAAAAGTATTTAATTATTTTTTCATTTTTTATATTATAATTTTTATTTAAAACTAATAAGAATATACTCGTTGATGCTATAATTGTAAATATACTTTTATACCATAACATACTTTCATAATGATAATTTAATTTTATAGAACTATACAATGTAAATGAAAAAGTTATTAAAGAAGATAGAATATAAATCAATATTAAACTTCTATTTTTTATATTTATTTCATTATTTTCAATTCTTTTATAAAGTATATGTCCTAGTATAAAATATCCTAAATAATATGTTGCTTGTATAATTGGAATTGGATATTCAACATTTACTTCTATATTAGCAATATGATTTATTAATGGCTCATAAATTACTGCTAATCCTGAAAATATAGACCATAATATTATAAATAAATTTTCAAGTTCTTTAGTCATATTTTTACACATATTTTGAATAAATGGAAGTGCTATATAAAGACCAATTATTACATACATAAACCATAAATGTCTTTGTGTACTTCGTGCATTAAATAGTGATAAAAAGAATGTTTTTAATTCAACCGTTTCATTTAATATAGAATAGATTATACTCCATATAATTAATATTATTATAAATTTTATAATTCTAGTAAAATACTTTTTCTTATCATATTTTTCATTTATTAATAATGCACCACTTATCATAAAGAATAAAGGAACACATATTCTAGAAAATGAATTAAAAAACAAAGAAATTGTATATTTTGACAAAGAGATTTTTGTAAACCTTACTAAATATAAATTTGAAATATGAACAATTATTACTAAAACTATTAAAATTATTCTAAGTAAATCTATTTTATAATTTCTTTTCATATTATTCACCATTAATAAATCATTATTTTACAACAATATTTACTATTTTATTTGGTACTACAATTTCTTTTACTATTTCTTTTCCTTCAATATGTTTAATTACATTTTCTTGTTTCTTAGCAAGTTCTAGTAATTCTTCTTTTGCTGTATCAATATCTACTTCAATAGTTGCTCTTAATTTACCATTAACACTACATGCAATATTTACTTTATTAAAAGTAATTTTATTTTCATCATATTCTGGGAAAGTACTTTCATAAAATGCAGGACCAAGATCTAACATTTCATTTAATTCTTCTGTTATATGTGGAGCAATTGGATTTAATAAATGTAATATTGTTCTATAATCTTTTCTTGTAATACTATCAAGTTTATCATATTCATTAGATAAAATCATTAAAGCAGAAACTGCAGTATTGTAGTTCATTGTGTTTATATCTTCTTCTACTTTCTTAATTGTTTTATTAATTAATATTTCTAATTCTTTAGTATATTCATTTTTATCATTTACTTTATCTTTTAATCTATATATTTTATCTAAGAATCTTTTACATCCTTTAAGTCCATTTTCACTCCAAGATGCATCTTTTGCATAGTCTCCAATGAACATTTCATATGTTCTTAGGGCATCAGATCCATATGCATTTATCATATCATCTGGATTTACTACATTACCTCTTGATTTACTCATTTTTTCACCATTTTCACCAAGTATCATACCATGTGATACCCTTTTCTTAAATGGTTCTTCTGTTGGAACTAATCCTTGATCATACAAAAATTCATGCCAGAATCTTGCATATAATAAGTGTCTAGTAGCATGTTCCATACCACCATTGTAGTAATCTACCATTCCCCAATATTTAAGAGCGGCCATACTTGCAAAACATTTATCATTATGTGGATCCATAAATCTTAGATAGTACCAACTAGAACCAGCCCAGTTTGGCATTGTATCTGTTTCTCTTTTAGCATCAGAACCACATTTTGGACATTTACAATTTACCCAATCAGTAACATTTGCAAGTGGACTTTCGCCTGTTTCAGTTGGTTCATAAGATGGAACATCTGGAAGAATTAAAGGTAACTCTTCTTCTGGTACTGGAACCCAACCACATTTTTCACAATATATCATTGGTATTGGTTCACCCCAGAATCTTTGTCTACTGAATATCCAATCTTGTAATCTATAATTAATTTTCTTTTCTCCTACACCTTTTTCTTCTAAATAAGAAATCATTTTAGAAATTGCTTCTTTTTTATTTGTAATTCCATTAAACTTACCTGAATTAATCATTTTTCCATCTCCAGTGTAAGCTTCTTTAGTAGTGTCTCCTCCTTCAATTACAGGAATAATTGGAATATTAAATTTAGTTGCAAATTCAAAGTCCCTCTCATCATGTGCTGGAACGGCCATTATCGCACCAGTTCCATAATTAGCAAGAACATAATCACTAATCCAAACGGCTATTTTTTTATCATTAACAGGATTTATTACTTCAAATCCATCTAATTTAACACCAGTTTTTTCACGAGTTAAATCAGTTCTTTCAATTTCAGTTTTAGATTTAGCGAATTCTTGATATTCTTTTACGGCATCTAAATTTTTAATTTTACCTGCATATTTTTCTAAATATTTATGTTCTGGTGACATAACCATAAATGTTACACCATAAAGTGTATCTGGTCTAGTTGTAAATACTTTTAATATATCCTCTTCACCATCAATTTTAAAATCAACTTCTGCTCCTTCACTTCTACCTATCCAGTTAATTTGAGCAATTTTAATTTTGTCCATAAAGTCAGTTTTATCAAGGCCTTCAAGTAACTTTTCAGCATAAGAACTCATTTTAAGCATCCATTGACTTTTTAATTTCTTTTCAGTTTTACTTCCACATCTTTCACAAATTCCACCTTCAGCATCTTCATTAGAAAGACCTGTTAAACAATTAGGACACCAATTTATTTCTTTTTCTGCTTTATATGCAAGTCCTGCTTTATAGAATTGTAAGAATTGCCATTGTGTCCATTTATAATATTCTGGATCAGTTGTAGTAAATTCCCTTGACCAATCAAAAGAAAAACCTAATCTTTTCATTTGATTTCTAAATGTTTTAATACAATCTTTTACCATATTAGCAGGATATACATGATTCTTAATAGCATATTGTTCAGCTGGAGCACCAAATGCATCAAATCCCATTGGGAATAATACATTATATCCTCTCATTCTTTTAATTCTAGCCATTGCATCAAGTGCTGTATAACTTCTAACATGTCCTACATGAAGTCCACTACCACTAGGATAAGGAAATTCTACAAGCAAATAATATTTTTCTTTATCACTATCATTTTTAGCTTCAAAACACTTTGCTTCTTCCCATCTTTTTTGCCATTTTTCTTCTATTTCTTTAAAATCATACATTTTCTTTTTCCTCCATTTTCTTAAAATGTCTTCCAGCAATCTCATAAAGTGAATAAATTAAAATCATTAAAACTACAAAACATACCATTATTGAAATCATAAAATTATCTATATTTAATATAAGTGTACTAGTAAATGAAATAATAAATGAATTAATTATAGCAATAGTATTTAATATTTTTTTATAATCTAATTTTCTTACATCTAAATTATATCTAGCTATAAATATTCTAACTTCATCATTCTTTTTAAGTTTACTATAATTTTTCTTTTTCTTATTAATAAATACGGTATAAATAATATAAAATAATAAGAATAACAAGACAAAATTATATAAAAATGAAAATAATCTATTCATCTTCTTCCTCCAAAATAAAAACTTTATAATTAAGGATGAGCAAGCCCACGGTACCACCTTATTTCATAAAGTTTTATGCATCTTTAATTCCATAACGCGGAAATACGGTATTTCTAAAAAAGCAAGTTCAATTAATTTTAATTATTAGTTTTCACCTACCACTAACTCTCTTTAATTAAAATTTTAATTTACTACTCTTTTCATCAATGAAATATGTCTAAATTATACAATATTTGTTTTGCAAATTCAACTATTTTTAGTTATTTATCTTCCCTTACCATTACTGTAGATATTATATCCCATTTTCTCATCTATAAAAGATTTCATATTTTTAATAAATTCTTTATTTTCTTCTGTTAAATTTCCAAACATCATACTATGATTACCATCAACACTAGTAAAATTAATTATTCTGTCTTTTTCATAATCTATTATTGGAAGTCCTTGACATAATTGATTATATAAACTTGGTAGTGTCTCATATAAAAATTTATTATCAAGTTTTACTATTTTTTCATCTAATACTTTTCTTTCACCACTACTTCTATTTATTACAATTAAACTATATTTGCATTCTTGATTATTTAAAAATTCAATATTTATACAAGTTGAATTAAGACTATCACTTTTCATATTTTTATAGTCATTTAAAAAGTCAATATTTTCTTCTTTATTTTCTTCTTTTAATTCTTGTTTAGGTGGATAAAATCTATATTCACCATCAGTATATTCACAAATCCAATTTTCATGTTCTTTATCATTTTTAAATAATTCAGCTGCATCTTTATTTCTATATGCAACATAACCTTGCTTTGCTATTAATTCCTCTATTCTTCTTTTTCCAGCTTCATGTACTCCTCCACCTAGTGCTTTAAAACCTTTCATTATATCATCTGCTGTTTGATTTTTCATATTATCACCTCATTCATTAATAAAAACATTAAATATTTCTTTATATTTATAAGCAAGCTTTGCATATTTAGAATCTATTTCTAATATATTAAGTTTAACCAGTTCATCTATTAGTGTTGAAACTGTATTTCTAGAAACACCAGATTCCTCAACTATCTCATTTTTAGTAAAAACAATTTGATGCATAATTGCGGGCATAATTCTATATATTGCATTACTATTTAAAGTTTTTATTTTGTTCACGTCTTTTTCATAAATTTGTTTTATTCTATTTATTTTTGCAATATAATTATTACATTGATCTATTATACATTGCAAGAAAAATTTTATAAATCCTAACACATTGCCTTGTCTACTTTCATTTAAATAATTTTGATAACTAGGTTTATACAATTCTATAACTTCTGATAAAAATAAAATAGGATCATCATCAGTAAGCATTGCTAATTGTATTGGTATTAATGCACGACCTAATCTACCATTACCATCTCTATATGCATGAATAGTTTCAAATTGAGCATGAGAAATTGCTATATTAACAAACAATGGATCAATGAAAGCATCATTCATATATTTAAATAGATTATCTAATAGTATTGGTACTTCTTCTGGTATTGGTGGAACAAAAATGGCTTCATTAATTGTGCAACCTTTTGGACCAATCCAATTTTGTATACTTCTAATGTGTCCTGGCTCTTTTTCATTTCCTCTAACACTATCTAATAAAATTTTATGAATACTATTAACAAATTTTAAATTAATAGTTTTATTAGTTTTTAAATATTCTTTAGAATATTCTATTACTTTCTTTAAATTTTGAATTTCTAAATTATCATCTGTATTTGGCATATATTTTAAATAAAACATATCATCTTGTGATATTTGAGTACCTTCAATTTGAGTAGATTTATAACTTTCATTTAATATGATTGAATTTAAAAAGAGACTTGAATCAAATCCACTATTTTTTAAGTATACTTTATATTCACCATATTTTTTATTAGCTTCAGATATTAATTTTAATAATTCTTTATCTATTTTATATTCAATTGGTAATTCTTGTACTTTTATTGGTTCCATATAAATCACTATCCTTTTCTATTAAAAATATATCACACAACGCAAACATTGTAAACATAAAAATGCACAATATTTTCAAATTATTGTGCATTTTTGCATATTTTTAGTATAGTTTTGCACAATGATTGTGCATTTTTTATAATAAATCACTTATTTTTTCTTTTAAATCAACTACTTCTACACTTTTTATAGCTTCTTCTATTAATGGCTCAAAATCAAATTTACACTCTTCTTCATAAATATGTTTTAAATCCGGATTAATAACTGGATGTTTTGGTACAAAAACTGTGCAACAATCTTCATATGGAAGTATTGATATTTCATATGTATCTATTTTTTTAGATATTTCTATTATATCTAATTTATCAAAAGAACAAAGTGGTCTTAATATTGGATAATTAGTAACATCATTTACTGATAAAATACTACTTAATGTTTGACTTGCAACTTGTCCTATACTCTCTCCATTAACAATGGCAAGACAATTATATCTTTTAGCTAACTTTTCAGCTATTGTATACATTTTTCTTCTCATTATTGTTATTAAATATGAAGGATCTAAATTCTTATATATTGCTTCTTGTATTTTAGTAAAATTAACTACTAATAATTTACCATTTGAATTATACTTTTCTAATTTTCTTGCAAGACTTATTACTTTATTTCTTGCTTCAAGACTAGTATGTGGTCTACTTTCAAAATATAAATAATAAAGTTCTACTCCTCTTTTAATAGTAAGGTATCCTGCAACTGGTGAATCAATCCCACCACTTAACATTAATAAAGCCCTTCCAAGTGTACCAACAGGATAACCACCAAGACCTTCAATACTAGTATTATAAATATATACTGCTTCTCTTCTTATTTCTACGGTTAATATAACTTCTGGATTATGTACATCTACTTTATAATTTGTGTTTTTAAGAATATGTGAACCTACTATATTATTCATATCCATAGATTTAATACTATAAGATTTATCACTTCTTTTAGTTTCAACTTTAAAAGTTTTTAAGTCTAGTTCTCTCATCATATTAAGTGATATTTCTTTAATACTATTTTCACTTTTATCTTCACTCATTAAAGCAATTACAATTCCATGAATACCAAATATATTTTTAAGATTATCTACAATTAAATCAATATCTTCATCATTAGGTATTATAAACATTCTATAGTAATCATCAACTATATCAAATTTAAAGTTAGATAGTTTATTTAAAATATTTTTCTTAAGTGTTCTAATAAAGAAATTTCTATTATCTTTTTTAGTTGTTAACTCACCATATTTTATTAATATAACCTTTTTCATTTTAATAATAACTCATTCCATACTTTATCAAATATTTCTAAAAAATCTTGTATTTCACTCATAGTAGTTAAGTGAGATAAACTAACTCTAATAGATGTTGTAGATACGACTTTATTACCATTTGATATTGCTTTTAAAACTGTACTTTCTTCTAAACTAGAACATGCTGTTGTAGTTGATACATAAACTTCATATTTTTCAAGAGCATGTACAAATGTTTCTGATTTAATTTTAAGTAAACTAAAGTTAACAATTTGTGGAACGGATAATTCATTTGAATTAATTTGAATAGGATATTTTGAAAGTCCTTTTAATAATTCAGCTTTTAATTTTTCACACTTTTTAATGTTTGTTTCTAATTTATCATTAATAAGTCTCATTGCTTTTGCAAATGCAACAACAAGTGGAAGTGGTGGTGTTCCACCTCTAAATGGACAATTCTCAGTTGTACCATATATTAATGTATCAATTTGTAAATCTTTTTTCTTATATAAAATTCCAATACCTTTTGGTGCATATATTTTATGAGCTGAGAATGATGCTAAATCTAAATCACTTAAATAAAATCTAGTTTTACCAAGTGCTTGTGTTAAATCACTATGGAATATTACATTAGGATTTCTCTTGTTAATAACTTGTCTAATAGTTTTAAGAGGTTGTTTATATCCAGTTTCACTATTAACAGCACATATACTTATAAGTATTGTATCTTTTCTAATTAATTCTTCTAAATTTTTTAAATCAATTTGTCCATTAGGAAGAATATTTACAAAATCAACTTCAAATCCTATATTACTTAAGTATCCCATAACTTCAAGTACACTTTTATGTTCTAATTTAGATGTGATTATATGCTTTCCAAATTTTGAATATTTAAATGCTACCCCTTTAATAGCAGTAGTATTACTTTCACTAGCTCCACTTGTAAATATTATTTCTTTTGGATGACAATTTAATATACTTGCAATTTGATTAGTTGCTTGCATTAATAATTCTTTTGATTTACTACCAAGAGTATGTATTGAATTTGCATTTCCTATAAACTCTCTTGTAGTTTTGCAATAAGAATCAAGTACTCTTTCATCAACTGGAGTTGTTGCACTATAATCTAAATATATCATTTTTTACACCTCTATTTCTTGAATAACTGTAAGTATTACTGGTTTACATTCAGTAGCTTTATAAAGATATGCTCCTACTTTTTCGCGTATATCATTTCTTATTTTTACATAATCTGCATATTTATTATGAGTATTATCTTTAATAACATCATTACTTATATTTCTTATTTCATCTATTATATCCATATTATCTTTAGCATATATAAATCCTCTTGTAACTATTTCTGGTCCTACAAGTAATTTTTTTTCTTTTTTAGATAGTGTAGCAGATATTAATACAAGGCCATTACTACTTAATAATTCTCTATCTTTAAGTACTACATCTCCTACATCTTCACTACTCTTACCATCAATTAATATATCATCTACAAATACTCTATCATAATTTTCTATTAATTTTCCATTTTCAAATGTAACAATATCTCCATTTTCTTTTAATATAATATTTTCTTTTGGTACTCCTACTTTATTCGCAAGATTACCATTTTCTACTTGATATCTATATTCTCCTTTAATTGGCATATAATATTTTGGATTAAAAAGTTTAATTAATAACATTAAGTCTTCACTAGAGGCATGATGTCTAACACTTTTATCTTTTGGTATTGACTCAATATTAATACCTTTAATAGATAACTCATTCATAAGTTTTACAAGTACTTTTTCATATGCATCATAACTAGGTTCTGCAAAACATATAGTGTCTCCTTTTAGAAGAGTAATAAATTTATCATGTCCACTTAATATCCTATTAATATTTGAATATGGTGCTTCTCTATCATTACTAATTAATATAACTGTATTTTCTATTTTTAAATCAGTTAAATTACCAAGCATATCTTCATCAACATTTAAGTATCCATTCTTAATACATAAAGATACTATTGTATGAAGTTCTTTACCCATAATTACTACTTTTCTATTTTTACCTTTTAGGGAATTAAATATTTCTTGAATAGTATAAATATGTAATGGAAGAATTGTAAATATAATTCTATTTTTATTTCTTTCAACTACTTTTTTAAAGAAACTTTCTAATTTATGATTAGGACTAGTATGTCCTTTTTTTTCTGCAAATACACTTTCTGCCATTAAACATAAAACACCTTGTTTACCAATATATGCAAGTTTTCCTAAATCCATATCATAAAATCCATTCATAGTTGGATCAATTACAAAATCAGCCATATATATAATTGCTCCATCTTCAGTATTAACACAATATCCTAATGTTTCAGGACTACTGTGAGTTACACTAAATGGAAATACGGTAAATGTTTTAAAATCTAATTTTTTATGTGCAGTTATAACATGTAGATTTTTAATTTTAATGCCATCTTCTTCACATCTATATTCAATTATTTTACTTGTATAGTTTGATGCATATATGTGTAAATTTGGAAGAGAGGTTAAAATATCCGTAATAGCTCCCATATTTTCATGATGTGGATGTGTCACAAATAAACCTACTATATCTTTTTGATGTTCAATTAAATATGAAATATTTGGAATAACATAATCAACACCATACATTTTATCTGGAGCATATTTCATTCCACAATCAAATATTAGTATTTTATTATCAATACTAACTGTATATAAATTTTTACCATTTTCATTTAATCCACCTAAACTCATTATATTAATTTTGCTCATAATATTCATCTCCTTCAAAATAAAAAGTTCAAATGCTATTAAACATTTTAGCACAAAATTAAAAAAAATACTAGTCATAAGTGCTAGTATTTAATTTTATTGTGAATTTTAGGTAAAAATGTTACATAGGTTGATAGTCAATTTTAAATGAAAATGTTACATGTAAAATTGCACATTAAATTATTTAAGTCAGTCAATTTTAAGTGAAAATGTTACAAATTAAATATTGATTTATATTATATACTTCAATATAATATTTAATCGTCACTTGAATGGATATGGCAACGCTGGGGAGCGACCAAAAGCAATAGAGTGATGATAAACAAAAAAGGAAGCAAAGATTTATTACGATCTCTACTTCTATTTTTTTGCATTCTTTTTTGGAATCAAATTGATAAAAACCTCAAGGGTATGGGGACAGAGTCCCCATGAATAATTATCGTAACATCATATTTTTTCTCCATGGATGATTAACAGGTGGAATGTATTTCTTTTTCTCAATAGGTTTATTATTATTTGTTTCTTTTTTCATTGTTATATCTCTACTTTTTATTTCTAGTAAAGAATAATATTTATTTTCAATTTTACACCAATAATCTCCATCGTAATTGATGATAAAAGTACATTCGGTATGTTTTTTAAAACAGACAACTTCACCAGTGGAAGGGTTAATTGGTATATAGTATTTAGTGTTGTATTTAATAGATGAAGCATTATCCATTATTCTTGGTGTCTTTTCTGATATAATCAATTTTAATTCTTCTATTGAATAATTATTAGGTCTCATTTTAGAAGTTTTAGGATCGATTTCATAAGAAAATTTCTTATTCATTTTAGGAATAAACACTTCATTAAGATATTTATTTGCTTCATCAATATCAACAATGTTCTCATATCTAAGTTCGGCAATTAATCTATTTTTGAATGTACCATTTTCTCTTTCAACATTAGCTTTAGCAGTTGCAACACTGGTTGTAACTAAATCAATCCCAAGCATACTACAAAT
>CANRBS010000032.1 GCA_947628895.1 uncultured Bacilli bacterium | reverse complement strand
TTTCTCATTTTTCGGGAATTTTATTCTATAATCTAATTTTTTCATGTCTTCGGGATTTTAGTTTTTAATTCAGTCAAAAAGAATTAATCATCTAATTTCTTAATTAATTCTTTTTCTTTTAGTAATTCATCTTCTATTACTTTATTTAATTTTACAAGCATACATATTTTAAAGTTTTTAATATTTGATTTTAAAGATCCAATTTTATTATAAAATTTAATAGTTTCAATCCTTTCTATTAATAAATAATATTCATCATAAACTTTATCTATTTTATTTAATATTTTAACTCCATCTAAATAATTATACTCATCACTATTTCTTATTAATTTATATTCATGCTCTAAATTAGTAAGTTCACTTAATAATTCATATCTTCTTTCTTCTAATGTATTTATATCATTTATTTTTTTAATATAATCATATTCTTTCATAATATATTATATTAAAAAAAGTTAAAAACTCTACTAGCTTTCTAAAGTTTTTAACATTTTCTTACTTTTCATATAAATACCAGAATATTCTTCATAATATTCATTTATTATATTATCTATTTCATCACTTATTTTTTTATCTATATTTAATTCATTTATTTTTGATATATCTACATAATAATATAATCTTAACATTTTAAGTACTTTTTCATCTATTAATATTTCATTTGTTCTACAATTTTGACAAACATATCCACCTTTTGATAAAGATAATGTTACTACTTTTGTACTTCCACATTTAACACATGAATCTAAATTTAAATCTATTCCTAAATATTCTAAATACTGAAGTTCTAATATATTAGTAATAATTTTAGCATCCATCCCTTCTTCAATCTTAAGAATAGCTGCCTCCATTAAATTATATACTTGATTATCTAAAGATTCTTTATAAACATTAATAGCAAGATCACATATATAAGTTAAATAACTTATCTTTAAAATATCACTTTTAATATTAATAAAATAATTTTTAATATCTCCATCTATTAGTGTTGATAATCCATTTTCATTATAATACAAATGAAAAGTACCATAAGCAAATCTTTCACTAGGAAGTCTTAACTTACTACTCATTTTTTTACAACCTTTTGATACAGCACCAATTATACCCATATCTTTTGTAAATATATTTATAATCTTACTATTTTCTTTAAAAGCCGTATTACTTACAACAATTCCATCAACACTAATTATCTTCATCTCTTAACTAAAAGCATAAAGATAACTTTATGCTTATTTTCCTTTCTTATATTCTAAATAATATTCTATTTTACCTGTTTCTTTAAATTTATTCCAAGCTTCTTTTTTATTCATAATCTCTCCTTACAATATTATATTGCAGGATTTTTAAAAAAATTATTCATTATTCATAATATAACCTAAATCTTTAATATATTTTTCTTTTTCTCTCCATTTTCTAATTGTTTTACAATATAGTTCTAAATATACTTTTTTGTTAAGTAATCTCTCCATATCCACTCTTGCTTCATAACCTATTGTTTTAATCATATTACCATTATGACCTACGATTATTTTTCTAAGTGAATCTCTATCTACTATAATATCTACATTTACTTTTATTATATTATTTTTTTCTTCATAACCAATTAACTTACAAGATATTGAATGTGGTACTTCATCATTAGTATGAATAAATATTTTTTCCCTTACTATTTCAGATAATCTAAAATCAAGTTCTGCAGTTGTTACTTCTCCATCCATAAAGTATCTAACATTATCTGGTAAATAATTTTTAAGTACTTTAATAAGTTTATCTACATTATCATTTTTAAGAGCAGAAAGTGGTATTATTTCTGCAAATTCATATAGATTTTTATATTCATCTATTTTATGTAATATCTCTTCATCTGTTAATTTATCTATTTTATTTAAGATTAGGAATACTGGTTTATCAAGACCAACTAATTTATCTAATATAAATTTATCTCCTTTTCCATAAGGAGTGCTTGCATCTACTAAAAGTAGTACTATATCAACATCATTAATTGAATAATATGCTTGACTATTAAGAGCAACTCCTAGTTTATCTACAGGTTTATGAATACCTGGAGTATCTACAAATACTATTTGTGTATCTTCTTCATTATATATTCCTTGTATTAAATTTCTTGTAGTTTGAGGTTTAGGTGATATTATAGCTACTTTTTCTTTTAATATTGAATTAAGCAAAGTACTCTTTCCTGTGTTTGGTCTTCCAATTAATGTTACAAATCCACTTTTCATACTAAGTCCTCCTTAGTAAATGTAGTATTCATTAATTTATCAAATGTAAGAACTTGCATTTTACCACTTTTAGTCATTATATTAAATATAACATTTTTATCAAAAAATTCTAAAAATGTTTGTTTACAAATATTACATGGATAACATATTTCATCACTACTTGTCATTAAATATACCGTTTTAAATTCTCTTTCTCCATGACTTACTGCGGCATTAATAGCATTTCTCTCAGCACATATAGTACCACCAAATGATGCATTTTCTATATTAACACCCTCATAAAAATTACCATTTTTAGTTTCAACTATACAAGCAAAATGCATATTTGAATAAGGTGCATAACTATTATCTAATAATTTAATTAGTTTATCTTTCATATTTCACTTCCTTAAAAAAACAAATCTATTACTTTTGGTAAAAATATTATTAATCCAACTATTACAGCAATAATAGCAAAAACAAATACTGCAGCAGCAGCCGTATCTTTTGCTACTTTAGCAAGTGGATGATAATCTTGTGTCACTAAATCTACTACTGCTTCAATTGCTGTGTTAATTAGTTCACAAGATATTACAAGTCCAATAGTTAAAAATAGTATTGCCCATTCTACTTTAGTTACTCTAAATATAAAACCCAAAATTAATACAATTACCGCAATACCAACATCTACTACTAGATTTTGTTCATTTTTATATGCATACCTAAGTCCTTTAATTGGATAAGTAAAACTATTTAAAAATTTCTTAATTCCTTTTTGTTTTTTTCTTTCATCTCTTGATATCATATTCATTTAATATTTCCTCCTCAAGAGCTCTCATTACGGTTTTATCTTCTTCTTTCATATGATCATATCCAAGTAAGTGTAATAAACCATGTACTGCTAGATAACAAAATTCTCTTCTTACGGTATGTCCATAATCACTTGCTTGACTTTTACATCTTTCATAACTTATATATATTTCACCAAGAAATCTCATATTATCATATTTAACATCATTTACTTCTTCAAATGCAAAAGAGATAACATCAGTAACAGCATCTTTATTTCTATATGTTTTATTAATTTCTCTTATTTTTTCATTATCTACTATTACTATATTTAATAGTGGATTTTCTATTTTTAAATGTTTACAAGCAAACTTAATTACTTTATCAATTTCACTTGTATCAATTTCTTCATTTGTTGTATTAAATATATAATCTTGCATAAACTCTCCTATAAAATCTTTATTATATATAATATTCCAGCTATTATTATTAAAACACTAAGTACATTATAAACCCAATCTTTTCTTAAAAATTTAGGTAAATGATTTCTAATTGCAGTAAGTCCTATATATAATAAGAATCCAATTATTCCACCTACTACATTTAGTATTATATCATCTACATCAAAGCTCCTACCTATAAATCTTTGTGTAACTTCTATTACTAAACTAGATAAAACCGTTACAAGAGTAATAGTACCTAAATCTTTAATTTTACAATAACTTGTTACGAAGTATCCAAATGGTACAAATAAAAGTATATTTCCAATTACCTGTTTATAAAATTCTACAGTTCCTGTGTCATACCTTAATATTTCCCTAAATGGAATAAAATTAGTTCCACCAGTTGCAACTAAATCTTGACTAGTTACAAGTTGAAATAATATAAGTAAATAAACTACAAAACATAAATTAAATAATTCTTCATGCAAACATATTTTACTTCTATCACTTTTAAAGTATAAAGTTACTCTCATAATTAAAAGAATAGCTATAACTATAACTAATGTAGGCCATGAACGAAGAATTACATCTCTAATTGCTACTTTCATATTACTCTCCTATATAATATTCATATTCCCCCATAGTAGTAGTTTGTGGTACAAATTCTTCAACATTTGTACTCACTGCAATATTCTCATATACTTTAAAAAATACTTCTAAATATATTTTACTACTATTTACTTCTTTTTTCAAAACTTTTTTAGAAATAATATATTCATCTTTATCAAGTCTTTTAAGTATTTGTTTTTCACTTGATTCTATTGCTTTTTTATAAGCCTCATCTTCATTTATATTATACTCTTTATAATTATATACTTGTTTTTCTTCTTTATATAATTTAAAGAATAAGTATGGTTTATCTAATATAAGTTTTTTAGTATTCAAGGTTTTATTACTATCATATTTACCAATTAATGTAAATTCATGACCAAATATATCTAAATAATAATGATTTACTATTTTATTAGTTGGTTCATATTCTATATAATTAAATGGAACTGTAATATTTACATAATACCAAGTTTCTGCATACACTTCTCCATCAGAAGAAATTTGTGTAATTAATTCATTATTTTTAACAACATTTCCACTAATTAATATATCTCCTTTTTTAACATATTCATTTATCTCTTTCATTTTAACTCCACTAGATACAGTAATATGTTTAATAAGGCCATCTTTTTCTGCGATGATACTACTTGGTGAATTATTATCATTTGTATCTTTATTAATTACTCTTTTAGTTAATTCAATTTTATAAATACAACCCTTATTTTTAATTTCAATCCACTCTAATATATCTTCATTTTCATTTAATATTTTTTCTTTTATTTTGGCAAGGTCTTTAAAACTTTTTTTCTTTTTATATAAACTTATTCCATTATTATTAAGACTTTCTAATATTCTAGTTTTAACGACTTCATCAGTAGTATTAATTTCTATTTTAAAAATAGTATTTGTAAGTAAATATAAAACACAAAGTGAAATAAAGAAACTAATAAGTAAATATTTATTATTAATAATTATATTTTTAATATTTCTTTTCCCATAATATTTTACTATTTTAGTTTTATATCTTCTTTTTATTTTTTTATAATCTTCATAATCAATAACAAGTAAAAAATAATCATTACATTTTTCTAATGATTCATATTTCATTTTATTATATATTAAATAATTAATAAATTTAAGTGAATTATCATACACAATTACTTTAACATTATTGTTATCTATCATTTAATTCAATCCCTTTAATATTACCTTTAATGATTAATTCATATTGGTCTAATGCTGTTATTAGTAATGATGATCCATTTACTATTAATTTATTTTTATTTAATAATATTGATATTTTAGTATTACTTATATCTACTATATTAATATAATTTTTAATATGTATAAAACTATTTTTAATTAATATTTCATAATCATTACTTTTAATAATATTTTTTATCATATTAAAGTTTATGTAAAAGATAAAAAATTATAAGAAAAAAGAGTAAAAATTACTCTTTATTGTAGGAAGAAAGACAAGATAGTTTTCATCTTTTTAAATATTATGGTGTATGAAAAGAAGATTTTTCTCTTCTAGTTTTTGCTTTAATTTACTATTTTATATTTAATACTACTCTACCAGAAGCTGCTGAATCTATAGAACCTGGACGTCTTGAAAATCTGAATTGACCATTTCCCTGCCCATCATTACCATTTCCGCCTCTTACCATAAAAGGACTAGTAGCTAAAAATGTACAACCATTTTTATCATACCAAGTTGATAAATAACAACTAGTAGTAGTTCCAACTTGATAAAATGGACCTAATTCACCAGTAGCATCACCTAATATTCTTAAATTGAAATCTTTACTATCAAACTTACCTGCTTTATATTTATCAAAATATTTAGAATAAGTGCTAAAGTCTTCATCAGAAAACCCACTATTATTAATAGTGCCTTTTCCATCTATATAAGCCAAAACAAAATCCCAAGAACCTCCAGCCATATCATATACCCCACTTATATTTCCTGTAGTTGAAGCTTTATGACCATTTGAAGTATTCCAAGGTGTTGTATCAACATCACTAACTTCTTTACTTAACAAATATGCATAACCTGTCATGTAATTTGTCATATTATTTACTTTTACTTCTTCCCCTATTCCATATTTTGAATGAGATAAATAAAGCACTGCTGCCCATTCTGTATTTTTTATCATATGACTATCTAAATTTCTATTAAAATTATAAGCACTCATAAACATATTATAAGCATTTTGACCAACCCATGAATACACATTTGGTCTTATTATTAATTTTGATGAATCATTTGAATTTACTTTTGAATTTATTGCATCCCAACCTTTTATATTGTCATTTGTTATTGGATTTGATGGATCACTATTTTGATTATATCCAGTATCAAATTTTCCTACCCAAAATCCATTTGATGGTATAGATAAGAATGCTGGATGTGTCATTAAATCTCCTATATCACAGTCTCCAGTTTCTCCACTTATCATTGGACTTGCACATTCTTTTTTAATTTCATCATTTACTGTTGTTCTTGTTCCAAATTCTATCTCTATTTGTTGTTTTTGAGTTTCTGGTTTTGATTCAACTATATTATCATAATTTCCTAAATTGAATATTCTATAACTATATTTTGGTATCCATACAAAATATGCCCTTATATCACTTTCTAATATTGTATCTCCTTCAGTATATTCTTTACTTGGCTTGTCTACTAATATTACTGCATTTGCCCATTTCTTTTCAGTATATTTATACCATTCATCATATTCATCCGCATATGTTGCTACTCCTGTATCTGATAACATTACTGGTATCATTCCACTTCCTAATACTGGGTCAGCTCCATTTAATTCACTTTCTTTATATACTACTTTTTCACCATCAATCAACTGATTTCCATCACAATCAGTTATACTTGTCTTAGCTGCTTCTACTTTATACTTTTTACCTATATCTTCTCTTTGTATTCCACTTGAATTATTTGCTATCAATTCATTTGCCTCATCTCTTGCCCTTACTTCTATTATCTTTCCTTTATCATTAAATTTAACTACATACAATATATTACTTCTTCCATCTAAATTTAATACATTTGTACTACTATCAAAACATCTCATTTCTTTATTTCCAATTGAAGAAGATACATACTTACTTTCTGCACTTCTCATTATATTTTGTACTTCATTTGTAAATGTATTTACTTTTGCTTCTCTAAACATTTTTAAAACATTAGGCAAAGCTATAATTACTAGTATTGCGAGTATTGCTATTACTGCGAGTAGCTCTACTAATGTAAAACCATTTCTATTTTTCATTTGTTTACCTCTTCTCTATTTTTACTCCCTTATTATATCGTATATATATATATATATCAAGAGGCACCTAAAATATTTTACATTATTAAAAATTAAAAAATACAATTGTATATGTATTGAATACAATAGAATTAAAAAAGAAGTAAATTTATTACTTCCTATTTTGTTGGAGTAAGAACTAAACGTGAGCCGCGGCTATCACGAGAAGCACCTGTGTCTCTACTAAAGAGAAAATGACTAGTAAATGTTTCATAAGAATAGGAGCCACCACGAAGAAACCAAGGATAAGTAGGCCCAACAAAATCTGACAAGGCTCCATACCATGCATCTCGATATCTTCCATCACTACTCCAAAATGGTCCAAGCTCTCCTGTTACATCTCCAAGTATTCTATATTTATTTGAATTATATGGTCTATCTGATGTGATTAAGTTTGAGTATTTATCTAAATATTTGTTATATATTTCATTAATTATTATATCGTCCATTCCACTATCTCCAGCTTTTCCATTTATATAAGAGGCTACATATTCATATGTTCCACCACTCATATCATATATTCCACTTATATTTCCTGTAGTACTAGCTAAATATCCAGTATCTGTATTCCATTTTGTATTTTCTATTTCACTACCTGCTGCATATTCTTCTTTTGCTGCATATCCTGTTAAATATTTACTATTATTATTTATTCTTACCTCATCTTCTATCCCATATTTTGAGTGTGATAAATATACAACTGCTCCCCACTCTGTATTTTTCATCATATGACTATCTAAGTTTCTATTAAAATTGTAAGCATTCATAAATAAATTATATACCTTTGCACCTCTCCATGAATATACATTCGGTTTTACTATTATATTATTTGATTTTTGTTCATCTACTTGTGCATTTGCTGTTGTCCAAGTAGATATATTTTCATCAGTTATAGGTTGTGTTGTATCACTATTTTGATTATATCCTGTTTCAAATTTTCCTACCCAAAATCCATTACTTGGGATACTTAAGAATGCTGGATGGGTCATTAAATCTCCTACTTGACAATCTTTTGTGGCTCCACTTGCTCTTGATGAGCCACTTTCCATTGGTGTTATACATTCACCACTTACTTCTCCTGTTGTCCTTGTTCCAAATTCTATTTCTATTTCTCTTATTTGACTTGTTGGTTGACTACTTTCTAATCCTTCGTAATCTCCAATATTAAATATTCTATAACTATATTTTGGTATCCATACAAAATATGCCCTTATATCTGATTCAGCTATAGTGTCTCCTTCTTTATAATTAGGATTACTTGGCTTATCTACTAGTATTACTGCATTTGCCCATTTCTTTGATGAATATTTATACCATTCATCATATTCATGTGCATATGTTGCTACTCCTGTATCTGATAACATTATAGGTATCATTTTATCTCCTAATACTGGGTCAGCTCCATTTAATTCACTTTCTACATATTTTGTTTTTGGTTTTTCTCCATCAATCAACTGATTTCCTTTGCAATCAGTTATACTTGTCTTAGCTGCTTCTACTTTATATTTCTTTCCTATGTCTTCTCTTTGTATTCCACTTGATGAAGAAGCTATTAATTCATTTGCTTCATCTCTTGCCATTACTTCTATTATCTTTCCTTTATCATTAAATTTTACTACATATAATATATTACTTCTTCCATCTAAATTTAATACATTTGTACTACTATCAAAGCATTTTATCTCTTTATTTCCAATTGAAGAAGATACATATTTACTCTCTGCACTTCTCATTATATTTTGTACTTCACTTGTAAATGTATTTACTTTTGCATCTCTAAACATTTTTAAAACATTAGGCAAAGCTATAATTACTAGTATTGCTAAAATAGCTATTACTGCGAGTAGCTCTACTAATGTAAATCCTTTTTTCTTCATATATAATACAACTCTCTTTCTATTTTTTTACCCTCTAATTGTACTATATATATATATATTACAAGGCCTTACCATAAAATTTTACATATTTTAATTATTAATATAAAAGAAAAATTTAAAGATATTTTTTAATATCTTTAAGCCTTTAGACTATCTTTTATAAATATAGAAATACAAAAAAAGACCACTTTAGGTCCTTAAAATGATTATTCATTTTTATAAAGAAATTTCTCCTAATTTTAAAAGTTCAATTACTGCTCCTGCTCTTCCTTTACAACCAAGTTTTTGCATTGCATTAGATACATGATTTCTAACTGTTTTTTCACTAATATTAAGTTCTTTTGCTATTTCTTTTGTACTTTTATTTTTTATTAGAAGTAAAAATACATCTTTTTCTCTTTTAGTTAATATATTACCTGTCATAAACACCCTCTTTCAAACATATAATTATGTTTAAGTTCTAAAGTAATTTATGACACAGAATTAAATTAAGTGATTAAATATGCCTACTAATCAGTAAATTTAATAGTTATATTCTTTTTATCTTCAAATTCTTCTTGAACACTTCTCATTATTTCATTAGCAATTGAGCTATTATGTTCTTTAGAAGATATTGTTATATTAATATTATCATTATTTATTTCTACAAAAGAATTAATTTTAAAATTATTAAGTATTTTATCTTCTAAATATGTTTCTTTTCCTTTTGCTAAATTTAATACTTGTAATTCTTCAAAAGCAGTATTTTTTTCTTTTGTATCAGTAGATGAAATTATTTTATCCTGAAGTTCACTCATAACACTACTTATTTTTTCATCTCTTTCTACTCTAAGGGACACAAGTTTATTGCTTTGACTGACTTCTACATCAATATTTTTACTGACATTTTCTACCCCAGATTTACTAAAAATATCACTAGGTAATGTAATATAATATACTCCTAAAATAAGTATTAATGAAAATAATGTTAAAAACCAAAGATTTTGTCTATTCATATTTCACCTCACTATATTTTATTATGAAAGTAAAATTTTATGCATAATAAAAGGAGTAATTAAACTCCTAAAAATATGTTGCTAAGCATTTATCTACTACAGTTTTTACATCTCGTTCATTAAATGGCTTTGATAATATATCTACAATAGGATAAGTATTTGCTTTTTCTAAAGAGCTTATATCTTCAACTCCACTAACTACAGCAACTGGTACTCTAACAAAATAATTGTTTTGTTTAAAATGTTCTAAAACAGCAAATCCATCTACATTAGGCATATTTAAATCTAATAAACATGCTTTAATTTTTGAACGGAAATTTGGATCATCAACTAATTCTATTGCTTTAGCTCCATCACTTGCAATAATTACATCATAATTAACATCAAATATCTTTTTTACAAAATTAGCTACAATATTTGAATCTTCTACAACTAATATTGTACCTTGTTTTGGACCAAGAGAAGTAGAAGGTTTTGTATTTGTTTTTGTTGATTGATAAACTATTGCTTGAGCCATTAATTCATGTTCAACATTAGTATTTTCATTATTTTCTTCTTTCTTATCTTCATCTTCAATATTAACAATAGGATTATTTACATTATGAGAAGACTCAAGACCCAAATAATTTTTTGCAATATGAATCATTTCATTTGCACAATCTAATATTTGAGGATGAAGTTCATCTACTCCAGCAGCATCAGATGCTTTACTTTTTAATTCTGCAGCATATGCTAAATCTCCTAATTTTACAAATCCTAAATATCTAGCATCACTTTTTAATGCATGAACTTCTATTGCATAATTTTGCATATCATTTATAGCTTTAAATTTTTCTAAATTAGATAATTTTTCATCTATTAAATCTAAAAAATCATTTAAAGTTTCATCATACATTTGCATGTCCCCAAATAATTCTAAGCTTTGTTTAACATTAACTCCATTATTAATAAGAATATTAACATCCTTCATACTCACTTATCTCCTATCATATAAATTATATCATATATATTTAATTATTTAAATATTTTTTTAATACTCTATCTAATTCATTTCTTTCTATTGGTTTACTTAAATAATCATCAAATCCTTTATTTAAATATTGTTGCTTTACACTTCCAATTGCATTAGCAGTTAGTACTATTACAGGTATATTAAATCCTTGTATCTTTTTTAAATTAACAAGTGTTTCACTACCACTCATATTTGGCATCATATCATCCATTAAAATTAAATCATATGTATTGTTATTTTTTATTTTTTCTATACATTCACTTCCTGATGAAATTAGTTCTAGATTAAGATCATATGTTTTTAATAATTTTTCAGCAACCTTTAAATTCATTTTATTATCATCTACTATTAATACTTTTTTACCTTTAATTGAATCTAAACTTGCTAAAGGTTTATTTTCATTTTCTAAATTTAATTTTTCTATTTCATCTTTACTTACATATTTTTGTTCTAAAGCAATTGTAAAAGTACTACCCTTTCCATAAGTACTTCTAACTACAATTTTTCCTCCCATTAATTCAACTAAATTTTTAGTAATAGCAAGACCTAAGCCTGTTCCTTCTATTTGACTATTCCCATCTTCCTCAATTCTTTCAAATTTATTAAATAATTTATTATAATTCTCTGTTTTTATTCCAATACCTGAATCTTCTACTACAATAATTAATCTTATAGAATCCTTTTTTATAAATGAATCTATAGTAAAATCAATATAACCACTATGAGTATATTTAATAGCATTAGTAAGTAAATTTAAAATAACTTGTTTAACTCTAGTAAAATCACCATACAAATATTGTGGTATATTTTCATTATAAGAATAATTAAATTCTAAATTTTTACCATTTAATCTTGCTTTTGAAAGAGCAACTAATTGATTATATAAATCACTAAATTTATATGCAGATTCTACTATTTCTAATTTATTTGCTTCTATTTTACTTATATCTAAAATACCATTAACAAGTTCTAATAATGCATTACTTGAAAGAATAATATTATTTAAATCTTCTTTTGCTTCTAGTGGCATATTTTCCATATCTTTCATTAAATTACTAAAACTAACTATAGCATTAAGAGGTGTTCTAATTTCATGTGACATATTTGATAAAAAATCACTTTTTAAACTATTAGCTCTATCGGCTTCACTTTTAGCAATATTCAAAGTTTCTATTGTTTTTACATCAGGATTATCTATTGTAAAAAACATAACAAATGTTAATAATATAGCACATTGATTAACAATAATTAAATCAAAATAATTATCATCTATAATTAAAGTTATTATAAAAAATATTATCATAAAAAGAAGTGGCCAATATTTTTTATTTTTAAAATTTCTTTTATTTATAAATATTAAACTTAAAGAAATAATTGTATATATAGCTATTGAAATATAAACATATATAACACCAGATCCAACTGGTATATAAATACCATCTCTATATAATATTTGAATAGGTAAACCAATATATAATAATATTAATATAAATAATAGAATGAATGAATATTTAAGTACTAGTACTCCATATGTTTCTCTTTTTTCTTCTTTGATTGAAACAATTATAAAATATATAGTAAATAAAAACATCCATGAACTATAACAACCAAATAATATTTTGGATATAACACTATATATACCTATATCTGGTCCACCATCTTTTATCATTAACATAAAAGAAACAGTTTGCATTACTGAACTTACTATTGCAAATATAAGTAAACAAATATAGGCAACATTTTCTACTTTATTTAATCTATTTTTTATAAATATAGATACTAAAAATAATATAATTAAACAAATAATAAATAAAATAATAAAACTAGTATCCATATTAAAACTCCTTATTATTATATTAATATAATTATATCATGTAATATAATAAACTTAAAGAATTATTTTTAAAGATTTTTTTTATTATATTGTTGAATTAGTTTTTTAGCATGACTAGTTTTAGCAATATCCTCCCAATCACTATTAACTGATTCAATTAAATCATTTGTTATTACTAAAACTCTATCTTTATTTTTTAATTTATAATTAAATTGTACTTCTTCATTATTTACATAAGCTTTTTCTAAATGATTAGCTATTTCACTTCCAAGTTTATATGCATAATCAATAATAGTAGAACCTATAGGTAACTCAATAACTTCTCCATTTGAGTTATATACATAAATTGTATCTGTTAATAATTCTGTTTTTACTTGAGATATAAATTCTTTATTATCACTAAATAAATTATCTATTTCTATAAGTGAATTATAAAATTGAAATTTATTTTTTAATATATCTTGCATTTTTTCTCTTGATATTCCTTTATGAATATACCAATATTCACTAATACCATTAGATGCAATTAAGTCCATATCAACCGTTCTTATTTGTGCTTGAACTAATTTGTTATTTGGACCAAAAACAGTTGTATGTAAACTTTGATATAAATTTGTTTTTGGTGTACTTATATAGTCTTTAAATTTATTATTAATTGGATGATATAAACTATGAACAACTCCAAGAGTTCTATAGCAGTTATCTATTTCATCTATCATTATTTTTAATGCAAATAAATCATGAACTTTATATATATTTCCAGTTTCTTTCATTCTTTTATATATACCATAAATATTCTTAGTTCTAATTTTAATTTCATTTAATATTTCTTTTTCATTTAAAAGTTCTTTTATATTATTTGACATGTCTTCTAAGTATGAATAATTTTCAGTTTCAAGTTTAGTTTTAGCTTCTAATATTCTTTTATATGTATCTGGCTTTAAATAACTAAATGATATGTCTTCTAGTTCACTTTTAATACGATATTGTCCTATATAATATGCAAGTGGTACAAATATTTCCATTGTTTCAAGTGAATTTTCTTTTTGCTTAAAATTAGATTTATACTCAAGTGTTCTCATATTATGAAGTCTATCAGCAAGTTTTATTATAATTATTCTAACATCATTCATCATACCAGTAATTATTTTTCTAGTATTAGCTAAATTTTGTTCTTCTTTTGATGAAAAATTTAATTTACTTATTTTAGTTACTCCATCTACTAAATTAGCAATTGTATCATTAAAATCATGAGAAATATCTTCTTTTGTAATAGCCGTATCTTCTAATGTATCATGAAGTAAAGATGCACATATTGTATCAGTGTCAACATGCATATTAGATAATATGTATGCTACATTTAATGGATGTGTTATATAATCTTCTCCACTTTGTCTTTTTTGTCCACTATGAAAGTAACTTGCATAATAATATGCTTTTTTTATTAATTTTAAGTCTTCTTCATCAAGATTATATTTTTTAATATTATTAATTAAATCTTCAATCGTTACTTTCATAACTCCCCTCCATTTAAAAACATCTTCATAACAAAGATGTATTATTTTTTACCACATAAAGACATGTTAATAAAATTATTAAAAATATAAAATTTTCTTATTATTTTTATTCCCATACCTACCTCTAAAATTTAAAGATTAGTATAAATTTACAATTTTTAATTTAAAAAGTCAATATTTTTATTAATAATTTTATTTTTTTAATAGATTTAATTCCCTATTAAACTTATCGTTTCTTGATTCTCTTTCTATTTTCTCTTTTTCTTTTAATGCATCAGCCATTCTTTTATAATATAAATGATTAGTATAATAATCTCCAAATTTATTTGATAAAAATTTTTGCATTATGAAACTACAATCATATATTTCTTGATTACCAATTATTTCTGCTTCATAATCATTTTTTATATACATCATATCAAAATTATCACCGCAATATACACTAATAATTTTAGAATTTTCATTTGTTTTTACTATCATATTATTATTTTTAAAATATTCATATGCATAACTTTCTTCAATTGCTTCACTATTCAAATATGATATAAACAATACTAATAAAGAATAAAATTCTTTTTCAGTTAATTTTTTTAAATATTTAAAATCATCCATATTTATCTCCTTAAATTAGAATTATTATAAAATTTATTTATATATTATTCAAGTATAAATTATTAAAAGTTGTATATATTATTAATAGTGAATATTATGAAATTTAATTTAGATTTAAAGAAAATGATTTTTATAAACACGGTACTTACATTTATGCTTTGTTTTTTAACTCATTTTTTATATACATGGTTACCTAACCCAGTATTTTCTATATTTTTCCCTGTTAATGAAAGTATATGGGAACATATGAAAATGATTTATACTACTATATTACTTTATGGAATAATAGAAGCATTTATAATGAAGAAATTTAATATAATACATAACAACTTTTTAATAGCAACATTTATAACTGCTATTATTTGTATACCAATAAACTTAATTATATATTTACCTATATTAAAAATATTTGCAGAACACATGATAGTTACTTTTATAATACTATTTATTGCAATACTAATTTCTAATATAGTTAATTATTTTATATTAAAACTAAATGAAATAAAATATGAAAAAATAATTAGTATAATTGGAATTATATTAGTTTATATAATAATGACGGTACTTACTTATAAACCACTTAAATATGATTTATTTTATGATAGAACTGAACAAAAATATGGAATTAATATTTATGAACCAAGAAAATAACTTGGTTTTTTAATTATTAATTTCATCTATTATATTTATCGTTTCACTATCTGTAAGTATTTCTTTAGATAATAATTCTTCAGAATTTAAATATTTATATTTTAATTTAAGTATTCTTTTAACTGATTCATTAATTCTGTTTTCATCTATTGCTCCTTCACTAATACTAGTCTTTATTTTTTCAATAGCGGTTTTACTAGATACAGGCATTAATAATATATCTACTCCTGCATTTATAGCTCTTTCATATATTTCTTTTTCACTATAATTTTTTGTAAGAGCTTTCATATTAAGTCCATCTGTTATTACTACACCATTAAAATGTAATTCATTTCTAAGTAAATCAGTTACTATTACTTTAGAAAGTGAAGATGGTGTATTATCATTAGTTATTTTAGGAAGAGATAAATGAGCTACCATCACAATATCAAGGCCATTTTCAATAGCGGTTTTATATGGTACTAAGTCTAAATTTAATAATTCTTCTTTTGTTTTATCAATTACTGGTAAACCTAAATGAGAATCACTCTTAGCATAACCATGACCTGGAAAATGTTTATATACTCCAATAACTTTATTATCAATAAGTCCTCTATAAACATTAAATGCCATATTAGATACAACATTTGCATCAGTACTAAAACTACGAGTACCAATAACTTTATTATCTTCATTATCAATTACATCTGCTACAGGTGCAAAATCCATATTAAATCCAAAAGCTCTTAGTCTTTCTGCTAGTAATTTACCTATATTATAAGATAATTCTTCATCATTTTTTTTACCAACAGAAAACATACTTGGAATACTTTTTAATTCAATATCTTTAAGAGAAGTTAATCTTTGTACGGTTCCACCCTCTTCATCAACAGATATAAACATAGGTATTTTAGCAGTACTTTTAATATCTTTTATAAAATTAACAGTATTATCATAAGTAGTAATATTTTTACTAAATAAAATTACTCCACCAACACTCTTTAATTCACTTATTAACTTTTCACTCATTTTAGTTTCATTAATTGAAATAATCAACATTTGAGCAATTTTTTCTTCAAGAGTTAAATTAGATATAACTTCATCTACTTTCTCATCTAATTTTTGTTCTAACTTTTCTTGTTCTTTTATTTCTTTTACCGTATTAGCTTCTTCTTTATTATTAATTTTAATAAATGGAAAACTAACTAAAAATATAATTAATATTATAACAATAACTAAAATTATTTTTTTCATATATACTCACATATATTAGTATAACCATTTTTAACACAAATTAAAAGTCATATAAGGACTAATAATTACTGTATTTTCTTTAATGTATATGGATTTTGTGCTGTTCCATCTCCACTAGATATTTCAAATATTGGCTTTAGTGCAATTGCAGGTCTAATTGCATATCCACTTCTTGCATATCCACTATCAAGATATCCCTCTTTGGCATAGATAAACATCCTTGAGTGATCATCACTTAAATAATATGGTGTCATAAAAAATTGATCTTTACCATTACGAACTGGTAAATAAGTAGTTGTTGCCTTTTGATATACTGCACCTGCCAATGCTGCTTCATCTGCTGTAAGCATAGCAATTGGATACTTTAAATTTTGATTACCTTTTGTGTTTTTTACAGTAAATGAGTCATTAACTGCATCGCAAAGTAGACTTGGTCTAGTTGGTGGTAATCCAGTTTCTCCTACTAATCTTTTAAATGCATCAAAATGTAGATATTTATTATGTGAATCATGATTATCAGCATTTACATCCCATCCATGGTATCCAGCAACTTTTCTGTTATTACACCAAACTACATCATCTAATTCATCTTCCCGTTTAGTTAATGCATCAGTTTCTGGGTTACCTTTAAAGTCACTTCCTTTTCCTTCAAACCAATTATCAATGTATTCCTTTGCATGAGAATCTGTAGTATTTGAAGATTTAGAAAGTAATGAATCTAATGTTTCTGTAACATTTTTCCCATCATGAAGAGTTATTCCAAACAATCCACTCGCGGTAGTATCATGATAATTTCCATAATCATTATAATAAACATAATAAACGGCACTACATTCACCTGTATTATTAAGACAAGTATAATGGTAACCTACACCACCATAATCAGCTCCACCTCTAATATAATCTTCAAGTTCATCTAAATCATCTATATTTTTAATTGTTTGTAAAGTATATGTTTTAGATGATTCATTCCAAGAAACAGTATTACCAAAAAGAAATCCTTTTTTTATAGTTTTACCATCTAATGCCTCTTCTGCTGTAAGTCCATTTGTTAACTTTACAGCATAAACTTCATATCCATTAGATTCTGAACGTCTTTTATATAAATAATAAACCTCACTACAAGTATTACTACTACTTAAACAAGTATAACGATACCCTGAATTTGTAGCAGTATCAAATATTTGTTTAACCTCAGTTTGAGTATTTATCATTGTATCTGTCAAAGTATATGTACCTGCATATAAATCCCAATTTGCTGACTTACCAATCATAAGATTAGAAGTTGAAACTAACCTTTCTGTTATAGTTTCTGCTTGAGATACCATATCTTCATATCTACTTTCAGCAATTTTATGAATTCCAGCAGTCATACCATACATATATCCTACTTGTGATGGACTTGCTAGTCCATTTACATAATCATTAAATAGTTCACTTCCTAAGTAATTATGACTATCTGTACAAGTACCACTTTTTATTTCTCCATCATATAGAAGTTTTAATCCACCTGTTTCAGTTGTTCTTACTATTTTCCAACAAAAATTAGAATATATTATACTATTATTTACATCTCCTCTATAATAATAGACAGGGTAATCATCATTTTTTGATTCTTCATGCATAAAAACACCATTTTGAATATTTGTACTTTGAAAATCAAAATCTTTATCAGTACCTAAAGACTTTTCAGCTAAGAATGTATACAATGGATTTGTTTTTGCTTCTGCTGTTCTTTTCACCTTTATATTTCCTGTTACATTTTTAAGTTCTAATACATTATTTGTAAATGTATAATCATCTGTTGCTAATAATGCATTATCCATATATACTTCTAATTTACCACTAAAATTATTAAATTCTACTTTTAGAGTATCTCCTTCTATTACTTCACTTGTATAAGAAGTCGTATCTTCTTCAAATCCTTCATAAGAAACTGTATAAAATGGTCTAAAGTCAAATGTTAATATCATATTGAATTCATCACCACTAACTACTGATCCATCTTTATATTTAACTGTTACATAAATATACTTTTTAATACCTAAATTACATTTACTACCATCGCATATTTTATCTTTTAATTTATAATCATCTGATAATGAAATTTCAATATTTTCATTATTTGATGTAATATCATATATTCCCATTTCAACATTACCTATATTAGTAATTTCTACTTTATAAGTTACAGTTGAATCTTTATTAGGTAAAATTAAAGTTGAATATATATTTTTAACATTATAGTCTTCATTTTTAGATACCACTAAGTCACTACTTGAAGATAAACTAACACCAGTAACTCTAATATTTTTCTCTACTCTAACTTCTGCCATTAAATCATTAATATTAGCATTATTACTATAACTAGAGTAACCAATAGTAATAATAAAAACCATTACAAGTACAAGACTAGTAAATAATATAACTTTTTTATTTTGTTTAATCTTTTTTAAACTCATAATATTTTCTCCATTTATTATTCTATTCTATATGGATTATAGCATATTTTTAATAATTTGTCTTTATTTACATGATATTTTAACAAATTATTCGTAACTATTCAGACTAAGTCATGTCAAAACGAGAGCATTATAAAAAATTAGCTCTCTTTTTAATTAAATAAGGTTTT
>CANRBS010000031.1 GCA_947628895.1 uncultured Bacilli bacterium | reverse complement strand
GTGCTAATATAATTTTGTAGGTTTTTCAACATTTTTATATTCGTTTTTTCCTACATTTTTATATTAGCACTATCAATCTGTAAATTTTCACTTACTATTATATCATGATTTTCTATTATCTTTTTCACTATTTCTTCGTTTGTTTTTCTTCTTGCATTTTTTAATTTTCTATATACTTCTTGTATTTTTATTTTTGTTTTTATGTAGTTTTTACTTCCTTTTTCTTTTCTACTTAGTCCTTTTTGTAATCCTCTTATTTTTCTTTCATACTTCTTTATATAATTTGGATTTCCATATTTTTCTCCATCACTTGTTACCACTAAACTCTTTATTCCTACATCTATTCCTACTATGTTTTTTATTTCTTTCTTCTCTTTCTTTTTTATTTCTTCTTCTACACATACTGATACATAATATTTATTTGCTTCTTTTTCTATTGTTGCATTTATTATTCTTCCCTCTATGTTTTCTAATTTTCTATATCCTCTTATATTTATTTCTTTTAACTTTGGTAATGTTATTATTTTTCTTTTTAAATCTAATTTTATATTCTCATACTTTTTTCCTTTATATTCACTTGTTATATAATTTGTTCTATATCTATCTTTTTTTCCTTTTACTTTATATCTTGGATATCCAATTCTTTCTTTATAATATTTTTTTATTCCATTTTCTAAATCAAATATTGCACATCTAAGTGCACAACTATCTACTTCTTTTAAAAATTGATATTTTTCTATTAATGATGGTATTTCTTTTATCAAATCATATGCATTTAAATTTTTGTTTTCTTGTATTCTTTTCAACATATGATTATATACAAATCTTGATGATCCAATTGTTTTATTTATTAATTCTTCTTGTTTTCTATTTGGATACATTCTAAATTTATATGCTTTATTTATCTTCATTTTTCTCACCATCCTTTATTAAAATCAATTATACTATGCAAACAAATGTGTGTCAATACTATTTTTCTTTTTTCTTGATTATTGTTAGAAATTCCCACTATATATACTAATGGGAAATAAGTCTTAGAAATAAGTCAAGGGCGAACGAAGTGAGTTCATTTTAACCCTTGACTTATTAAATCAAATTATAATTTTATATTCAAATAAAGTTTACCTTTATTTGTTAAACATATTTTAATTTGATTTTTTCATTAATTAATTATATTATATCTCACATTGGTTTATTTGTCATTTTAAAGAAATGAGGTATAAATTAATAATGAAAAAGACAAATTTTAATCAATTAAATTTAGAACAAAGACAAACTATTCAATATATGGTTGATAAAGGATATAATTTTACTAAAATTGGTAAAGTAATTAATAAAGATAGAACTACTATTTCAAAAGAAATAAAAAGAAATAGATATGTTAAAAGTTATTTTTTTGATGCTTTTGATCCTAATGGTATTAAAACTGCAACTAGTAAATGTGATTTACTTTTAAAACCTCCATATGTTTGTAATCATTGTAATATTAAAAATAGATGTAATAAACATAAACTTTATTATAATGCTATTAATGCTCAAGGAAATTTTGAAGAAAAGCAATTTGAAGCTAGAACTGGTGTTAATATTACTCCTGATACAATTGATCAAATTGAACACATCATCGTTCCTCTTATTAAAAATAAAAAACAAAGTATTAATCAAGTTTATGCTAATCATTCAGACATTTTATATTTCTCTAAATCTACTTTCTATAATTATATTCACAATGGTATCTTAACTTTATCTGATTTAGATTTACCTAAAAAAGTCATTTACAAAGCTAGAAAAGATAAAAATAATAAAAGAGAATATAAAAGAAAATTAGCTTTATTAAAAGGTAGATCTTATGATGATTATATTAATTTTGTTTCTTTACATCCTAAAATGAATATTTGTCAAATGGATACTGTTATGGGTAATAAAGAAAATAATAAATGTTTATTAACTATCTTTATTGTCAAAACTAATTTTATGATTATTAGATTACTTGATTCTAAAACTATGGCTTGTGTTGATTTTGAAATTTCCAAATTAAAAGAAAAGCTTGGCATTAAACTTTTCTCTAAAATTTTTAGAATTGTTCTTACAGATAATGGTACTGAATTCTTTAACCCTAAAAATATCGAATTTGATATCACTTCTGGAAATAAAACTTGTAATGTTTTTTACTGTAAACCTTATTCTTCTTGGCAAAAAGGTTGTATTGAAAAAAATCATCAATATATTAGAATGTTATTTCCCAAAGGTTCTTCTTTTGATTCTCTTTCTCAAGAACAAATTCATAAATTAGAAAATATAATTAATAATGTTCCTAGACTATCTTTAAACAATAAAACTCCTTTTCAATTAACTAATGAGCTTTATCCAGATTTCATTTCTAAACTTAATTATTCTCAAATTGATCCTGATGAGGTCAATTTAAATCCTAAAGATTTTTAATCAATGAAAGGGCTATTTTTTTAATAACCTTTTCATTGACAAATAAACCAATATTAATTATTTTTTCTTTCTCTTGTGCGGGAAGTTAGTCGTAAAAAGACTTTACTACGTACACTTTTTTACATGCTCACTTTTTTCCCTTGACTAATATAATAATACTTTTTTTAAATTTTTCAACCATTTTTTATAAATTAAAATCCCTTTTTATGGGAATTTAATTCTATAATTTATTTTTTTACTTATATTGGGAATTTCCAATACTATTCAATACTATTTTTCTTTTTCTTTAATTTTTCATAAAAGTAATTACAAATAAAATTGTCTGTGTTTTATTTTAATGAGAACTTTCCTATTATATAAAAAAGAAATTAAATAATTGCATTTAATTTCTTCAATATTAATTTATTTTATATTTAGTACCTTCTCTTGTATCCATAAGCTCAATACCTTTTTCTAAAAGAGTATTTCTTATTTCATCTGCAAGATTATAGTTTTTATCTTTTTTAGCTTGATTTCTTTCTTCTATTTTAGCCATTATGTATTCTACTAATTCACTGTCTTCTTCTTCATTTTTAGTAAGATTTAAACCTAAAACTTTATCAAAATCTTCCATTAAATACTTTTTAGTTTTATCATTTAAATCACTCTTTAATACATCATATAAAACTGTAATTGCAAGTGCCGTATTTAAATCATTATCAAGAGCACTCTTAAATTGATTTTGAAATTCTAGTACGGCTTGTTCATCTATTTCGCCTTCATCTTTTAATGAAGAAATTTTATTTTTTAATTTATTATATGAATTTTTAGCTCCATCTAAAGCGGCAAAACTAAATACTAATTCTTTTCTATAATGAGATCCAAGACAGAAGAATTTATAATCAAGTGGACTATATCCTTGAGATATTAAAGAGCTAATTGTAATTGCATTTCCTTCACTCTTACTCATTTTTCCTTCTTTTAAATTTAAGTGTTCAACATGGAACCAATAATTACACCATTTATGTCCTAAATATCCTTCTGATTGAGCTATTTCATTAGTATGATGTGGGAATTTATTATCAACACCACCACAGTGTATATCTAAGTATTCTCCTAAATATTTAATACTAATTCCAGAACATTCAATATGCCATCCAGGATACCCTTCTCCCCATGGACTATCCCATTTAAGTGCTTGATTATCAAATTTAGATTTAGTAAACCATAGTGCAAAATCAGTTTTATTCTTTTTACCCATATCTTCTTCTACACTATCTCTAACCCCAACAAACAAGTCATCACTATTTTGATTTGAAAAAGCATAATAATTATCAAGTTTAGCCGTATCAAAATATACATTTCCACTAGAAATATATGCATAACCTTTATCAAGTAATTTAGTAATCATTTCAATATACATATCAATACAACTAGTAGCAGGTATAACTATATCAGGCCACTTTAATTCTAAAGATAAAAAGTCTTTTTTAAATGCTTCAGTATAAAATTTAGCTATTTCTAAAACACCTTTATTTTCCTTTTTAGCTTCTTCTACCATTTTATCTTTACCATCATCAAAGTCTCCTGATAAATGACCTACATCAGTTATATTCATGGTTCTTGTAACATTGTATCCAATGTATCTTAAATATTTATCTAAAATATCTTCAAATATATAACTTCTAAAATTACCAATATGAGCAAAATGATATACAGTAGGTCCACATGTATACATTTTAACTTCCCCTTTAGTATGTGGTACAAACTCTTCTTTTTTCCGTGTAAGTGAATTATATAATTGCATATTTTTTCCTCCTTTAAATTATATTATTTTTTTATATTTTTAATATTCTACTTTGTTTAAATATAGCCCCATTGAGGGTGCAGGACTTCCACAGCTACACCGATTTTCACTTTCAAAAATTACATTAATATCATCTATATTTTTCTTATTATCATTTATATCAAGTAATAGTCCTACTATATTTCTAATCATATATCTTAAGAAACCACTTGAAGAAAATCTTAAATATAATATATTATCAATAATTTTATAATCTACTACTATATCTCTTTCATAAGTTTTATTATCTTTATCTGATGTAAAACTTTTAAAATTATGTTTTCCACTTATTAACTTAATAAATTCATCTAATAATTTTTTTTTAATTTCTTTATTATATTGTAAAACATAATCTTTTTCTATAGGATTATATTCTCCCATATTAATTTTATAAATATATTCTTTTTTTAATACGGTATATCTTGCATGAAAGTCATTATCTACTTTAGTTATATTTTTTATATAAATACTATCATTAATAATACAGTTCATACTATGTTTTAATTTATCTAAATCTATTTCTTTATCATAATCAAAGTGACAGTATTGGTTTACTGCATGAACTCCTCTATCTGTTCTAGATGCACCAATTGTATTAATGTTCTGATTTAATATTAATGATAAACATTTTTCTATTTCACCTTCAACAGTATCTTTATTATTTTGAATTTGATATCCATAAAAACTATTACCATTATAAGACATATTAATTAAATATCTCATAGTATTCCTCTTTCTACAAGTATTGCATAAATTAAAGCAAGATGAAATATCGTAAAGAATATATCATAAAATCCTATTTTATTAGTTCTATAATTACTTCTTTTTCTTCTATCATGAAATAGTCTTAGTACACTTGCAAACATTATTTGTCCATTTTTAAATTTTGTAAGTCTTCTAATATTACTTTGTACTTTAGTAAATATACTAATTCTTTTTAATATATTTGTATTATAATAATCTATTCCTCTTGATGCACATGCTTTAAATGTTTTATATTCTACTGATAAGAATAATGGATAATATCTAAGTATTGAATTTATTTTAAATGCATATTTAGGAAGTGGTAAAAAGAAAAAATTAATTGGTTGAAGTAATCTTTCTATACCATATATATTTTCACTAGGTGCCGTGGTAAATGCTAGTATACTAATATATTCTACTAAAGATATTAATTTTATTATATAAGTCATACAAGTAGTAAGAGTAGTGCCAAAAAAAGCACAAATAACCGCTATTAAAATGTATATGTATCTCATTGACCAAACCGTATTTAAATAATATTTACTTGGTACATGACTTAACATAATCATAAGTAATATAAGTAATAATAAAAATACATTTATTTCTAAGCTTTTAGCAAATATAATAATACCAATAGTAAGAATAAAATTAAATATTTTAAGTATTGGATTTAATCTATGAATGATAGAGTCAATTGGATAATAAGAACCAAATGAGTTTCTAGAATACATCTCTATACACCCCCTTAATTAAATCATGTATATTTGTATAATAATCTATATCATGTCCTTTCTTTTTACACTCATTTACAAATGATACTATTTTAGGTACTTCTAAACCTATTTCTTTTAATTTTTCTTCATCATGTAATATTTCTCTTGTACCTTCACCTACTATTTTAGTTAAATGCATTAAATAAATATAATCTGATATTTCATAACAAAAATTCGTATCTTTTGATAGTAATATTATTGTCTTTTTATATTTATTTTTAAGAAGTTTTAATAATCTTAATAATTCTGCTTTATCATTATAGTTAAGTCCATTTGTAAATTCATCTAAAATTATAATACTAGGGTTATACACTAAAGTACATGCAAGAGCTACCTTTTTAGCATCTACAAGTGTTAGTCTTAATGGATTTAATTTTAAATATGTTTCATCTAATCCTACTAATTTTAGGGCATCATTTATTCTCAAAGATTTCTTTTTAACTTTATATTTAAAGTATTTCATTCCAAATGCTATTTCTTGTTTTACTGTTTTATTAAAGAACATATCATAAGGATTTTTAAATACATATCCTGTATCAAATCTTAATTTATTAACGGATTTAATTCTTCTTCCATCATTAACAAATTCACCTATTTTAACGGTACCACTATCTGGTACAATAAGTGCATTAATTAAGTCTGCTATAGCTGTTTTACCACTATTAGAAGATCCTAAAAATGAATAAATTTTATTTTCTTCCATTTTTAAAGATACAGCATTTAATATAGTTTTTTCTAATGGTGTTCCTTTATTAATTATAAATGTTACATTATTAAATTCTATTTTTTCCATAATGCACCTACTAACTTTTCATTTGTTAATTGATATTTATTAATAATACCATAATCCATAAAATATTTATTAATATCAACTATAAATGGTACTCCAAGGCCTAATCTCTTAAGTATTTTTTCTTCATTTAAAACACTTAATGTTTTACCTTCACATATCATTTTTTTATCATAAATAACAATTATTTTATCACCAAATAAAGTATCTTCTATATCATTAGTAAAATTCATAACAATTCCACCATTTGAAGTAAATTCTTTTAATATATCAAATACTAATAATTTATCATTATAATCTAGTTCACTTATTACATTATCTAAAATAATTATTTTAGGTTTTACAATTAAAGATGATAATATTTTCATTTTAACTTTATCACTACTTCCTAAACTATTAGGATCTCTTTCAAGTAATTCATCTAATTTAAATAATCTACTTTCACTTTGTATTAAATTTGTTATATCATCTTTTTTAAGAGCAAGACTTTCTAGTCCAAATGCTATTTCATCTTTAACTGTTTCTCCTACAAATATATCTAAATGTTGATATAAAACAAATGATACTCTTTTTCTTATTTCATAAGAGTTTTTATATGTTACTTCTTTATCTCCTACAAATATGTTACACTTTTTATGACCAAATAAAAGAGTATAAATGAGTAAATCATTCATATTACCAATAATAGAAACAAAATCTTTTTCTTTTAAATTTATTTCTACGGTTGTATCAAACCTATATTTTAAATAATCATCCATACCTCTCTCCTACAAATAGATTATACATTTTTAATGACAAAATTACAATAAATAAAAACTTATTTTTATAATTAAAAAATCTAAATCACAAAGATTTAGATTTATTTAACAGTTTTAACAATACTTACATTTTCAAAATCAAAATTATCTAATATTTTTTTAGCTGTTTCATAATTCATATTATTAATTTCACTATATTCATTATAATCAACTTTATTATCTAATAATATTGATGAACATATATTATATTCTACATCTTCTATATTATCAAAATCCATTATATAAGATTTTAAGAACATTTTTTTCTTTCTTTCAAATCCACTCTTAGTAATTGCTAAATCTTTAATATCTTTTTCTAGATTTTTAATGAATAAATCTCCATCTTTACACATAGCACTTATTACAATTACTACATAATCATCTATAATATTAACTGATGTAGAAACTGAATATACCATTACTTCAGTTTTATACTTTTCAAATAAAGGTGATGTTGCGGAAATATTATTTGATAAAATATTATTTAAATAATAACTTAAAATACTATCTTTTTTAATACCAAATCTATTTTTTTTCATTTTAATCGCATATTTTACTCTAACATTATTACTATCTTTCTTTATTTCTTCATAAGATACTTTTACACTATCTTTTTCTCTTTCTTTAATTCTTTTTGGTAATACATTTTGATGTAAATTTAATTTACTCATATATTCTTTTATAGTATTCATTATATCTTCTGGATCAAAAGAACCAGTTACAATAATAAAAGTATTATTAGGAGCATAATAATCTTTATATATTTTATTTAATTCTTTAGCAGTAATTTTTTCTATATCACTTCTATTTCCTACTACTGTATTTTTAACATATGAGTTATGAAATAAATTATCAAATAAATGATTATACATAAGACTATTTATTTGATCTTTATACATATCTATTTCTTCACCAATAATACCTTTTTCTTCTTCTACGGACTGTTCATTTATATTAATATTATAAAAAATATCTAATAAAAGAATTAAACTTTCTTTTAAATTAATACTACCAAATAAATTATAATTAGTTCCTTGATAATTAGTCCATGCATTAGCAAGTGCTCCAAGTTCATTAATTCTTTTAGATATCTCTTTATTTTCAGATAATGCCATCACTTTATGTTCTAAAAAGTGAGCACTTCCTGGTATTATTTCAGTAATTTTATCATTTAATTTATATTTAGTAATTTTAGCTCCATATTTTACTGATATTGACATATAAAAGTTTTTAGTTTTATTAGTGGGATATAAATATACATCTATTCCATTATCTAATTTTTCATAGAAAATATCTTCATTAACTCTTTCAAATGTTTTCTTAATCATTAATTATTATCCCCTTTCAACATATATATAGTACTTAAAGTTATTTTTTTATTTAATAAAATTACTTCATCTATTGTAACGGTATTAATATATTCCCGTGTTTTTTCTATATCTTCTACTGTTTCAAATTCAGAATTATAATAATGATTAATTTGAAGTGTTACATCATCATAATAATTATTTAAATATGTATTAATAGTCTTTTTAGCTGATGAAAATAATCTTTCAATTATTTTTTTATCTGACATACTATTTACACATTCTTTTATTAATTCAACTGTTTTTTCATAATTAGTTTTATTAATACCAGCATATATTGTGAGTGATGGATTATATCTAGAAAAATAAGATCCAATAGTATAACATAATGAATTTTCTTCTCTTACAATATTAAATAATATTGAATCATTCATTGTACCAAGTATTGTATTATATACTTTAAGTACATGATTCATTTCATGATCAGTTAAATTATTTAATCTATAACCTACATATAATTTAGATTGATTAAATGGAAGTGTATCAATTTTAGTATTAACTTTACTATCATATTTATGTTCAATTTTAAATGATAGTTTTTTATTATTTGATTTAACGGAAGAAAATAAATTAAATATTTTATCAATTATTGTTTCATTTATTTCACCCAACAGTGCAATATCTATTCTATATTCACCACTAAATAATGTTTTATAAAATTCATATAAGTTTTCACTATTAACTTTTTCTACAGCCTCTTTTGTTGGTACTGTAGAATATGCACTAGGTGTTCCTTTATACATTGTTTCTGAATATTTAATACTTGCATAAGAATTTGGATTATCTTTAACAGAATTAATAGTAGTAATTAAATCATTTTTAATTATATTAAAATATTCTTCATTAAATTTATTATTTTCAACATTTGGATTAAATAATATTTCAGATAAGAAATCAAGAGATTCATCTAAATATTTATTTTCAGTATAAATTGGATTAAGAAAATCAAGTGAAAATACAAACGATTCTAAAGCACCAGTTATTCCAAATGATGAAGAAACTCTAGAACCAAATAATTCTTCTCCATGAATAGCCATTTTATTTTTAGTATTATATTTTTTAGATGAATAAACTAAATTATTAACAAGCATATTTCCATAAGCTATATCATTTTTATTAAATTTTTTAGTTAAAAAAACTACTACACTAATAGTTTTAAATCTATCAGTATTAATGTAGTGCATAGTTATATTATTTTTATATATTTTTTTATATTCCATCATAACCTCCCTATTTTTTATAAAAAGAAGATATTTTACCTTCTTTTATATTATTAACAATATTTATTTTTTTATTATAGATTCAAGAGCTAGAACAATCATTTCATCTAATTTTCTTTCTCTTTCTTTTGAATCTATTTCTTCATGAGTAATTAAATTATCACTTATTGTAAGAAGAGCAGTTGCATGTTTCATAAACTTTTTAGCGGTATATAAAAGTGCATAAGTTTCCATTTCAACTGCCATACATCCAAGTTTTATAAATGGAGTATAGTCTTTATTTTCTGTATAAAATGCTTCTGTTGTATGAACTCTTCCTGTTCTTAATTTAATATTTTTAATAAGAGCTGTATCCATTATTGTACTATTTAAATCAAAAGATGAATTAATTACTTCTACATTTTCATGTCCTGCTTCTTCATCAAAATATGTTTTTGAATACACTGAATCAGCAAGTAGTAAATCATATACTTTTAAGTCTTCTAAATAACTTCCTGCAGTGCCTATTCTAATTATATAATCAACATTATAGTTATTAAATAATTCATAACTATAAATACCCATACTACCAATACCCATTCCACTTGAAAATACTGTTACGGCTACACCTTTATATTTACCAGTGAATGCAAATTCACCTCTTAGAGCATTAACCATCTTAGGATCATCTAAATATTTAAGAGCAATGTATCTTGCACGATTTGGATCTCCAGGCATTAATACTCTTTTTGCTATTTCATTTTCTTTTGCTTCAATGTGTACAGTTGGCATTATTCACCTTCACTTTCTTCTAACTTTACAAGAACATCTCTTGGTTTACTTCCCTTAGCAGGACCTACAATACCCCTTTCTTCAAACATATCCATAATTCTTGCTGCTCTATTATATCCAATACTATATTTTCTTTGAATTAATGAAGCACTTATTTGACCCATTCTAATAGCATAATTTAATATTTCATCATAAAGTACATCTTTTTCACCTTTATCAGATGAGTCCATACTAGAGCTACTACTTCCATTTGTACTTAAATTTTCAAATGTATCACTATATTTTGGTCCATGACTTCTTGATTTTACAAATTCAACTACTCTTGCAATTTCACCATCACTTACAAAACTACCTTGAATTCTAGTAGGATTATTATTATCCATTGGTTTATATAACATATCTCCTTTACCAAGTAGTTTTTCTGCTCCAACCATATCAAGAATTGTACGAGAGTCTATTGAAGATGAGACAGTGAATGCAACACGAGTTGGTATATTTGATTTTACAACACCAGTAATTACATCAGTAGATGGTCTTTGAGTTGCTACTATTAAATGAATTCCAGCAGCCCTTGCAAGTTGTGTAATTCTCATAATAGACTCTTCTACTTCTTTTGCTGCTACTAACATTAAATCAGCAAGCTCGTCTATAATTACTAATATAAATGGCATTTTCTTTTCACCACAATTAGGATCTTTTTTAAGTTTCTTTTCTATATATTCATTATAAGTTTGAATATTTTTAGTACCACTATTTTTAAATGTTTCATATCTATCATCCATCATAACAACTATTTTTTGAAGAGCTGCACTTGCCTTTTTAGGGTCAGTTACAACTGGTGTTAATAAATGAGGAATTCCATCATAAACATTAAACTCAACTTTTTTAGGGTCTACTAATACCATTTTAACTTCATCTGGAGTAGCTCTCATTAATATTGATAGAATTATGTTATTAATACATACACTTTTACCACTACCAGTAGCTCCGGCTACTAACATATGTGGAGTTTTATTTATTTCAACATATTTTACTCTACCCATTATATCTCTTCCAAGAGGGGCAGCTAGTTTTGAATCAGCAAGACTTTTATTCTTAGCCATTTCATCCATTATTTCTCTCATAGTAACAGGTATTATACTTAAATTAGGTATTTCTACACCTACTGTATTTTTACCTGGAATTGGTGCTTCAATTCTAACTTCAGTTGCTGCTAGTGCTAAAGCTATTTCTCTTGAAATACTAAGTACTTTATTAACTTTAGTTCCTCTTTCTAAATTCATTTCATATTGAGTAACAGAAGGTCCTACATGTACTTCAATTACTTTAGCTTTCATACCAAAATCCATAAATACTCTTTCAAGAGTTTTAGTATTTTGAGTTATTACTTCTGTATTATTAGCTTTATTACCTTTATTTTTATTAGCATCTAACAAATCAAGTGGAGGCATTACATACACATCATTACTATCATCCACTTCTTCTTTAATTATTTCTTTTTTAGCTACTACTTCTTCTTTATGAGGTTCTAAATCTTCTACACTTGTTATTACTACTCTATTATCAGATTTTAATGTATCATCTTCTAAAGTCTTTCCTTTTATGCTAACTTCTTCTTCCTCATCATCATCTTCTTCATCATCTGATTTACTAAATACTCTCTTAAATGGTTCACTAATAGCAGTAACTACATCAGCAAGAGTTAAATCAAATATCATAATTAAACCAAACAATGTTATTGCTACTATTACTACACTTGTTCCTTCAATAGCAAATAAAGATACAAATGCCCATGATACAACTGCTCCAATAATACCACCACCAGTATTATTAATAAGACTATATTCATCAAATGCAAGAGATATATTATCCATCGTAACTTTAAGTATCTCTTTAACGGTTATTTCATTTCCACTTATAAAATTAATATGTGAAAATAAAAGTATAGCTATTAAAAGTGAATAAATGCCAATAAGTCTTCCTGAAAAATAATTAACTTTACCTCTTTTTGCTATCATATATACACCAATACATAATGTAGAAATCAAAAGTAAAGCAAACCAAGAACCAAACATAAATATAGCAAATTTTTTAATTAATCCACCAACTATACCAAAATTTCCAAGTCCAGTTATTGATAATAAAATTAAAATTAATCCAATTATTTCATTTTTATATTCAAAACCTTTTTTACCTTCTGATTTTTGTTTTTTTCTTTTAGCCACTTTAAACACCTAACTTTCCATCTTGCTTAGAAGTTTCTTTTGTATTCCTGGTTCTACTATATTTAAAGCATTTAAAACTTTTTCTAATGAATCATTATATTCACCCCTATAAAATGCTTTAGTAGCAGCACTAAGTCCATTTTCAACTTCTTTATTACTTGTTCTATATCTATTACCATAAACAATAGCCATTTCTGCCATAGCTGCTGTTTTAGTTGTACTAGATGCTGTTTGATATAACTTTAATGCAAGATCTCTTGCTGTATCAACTCTTAAATTTAATGTTTTAATAGAAATTGGTTTTTTATCTATTTCTTTATTTATTTCTTTAACTGCTTCTAATGCTTCTTTTAATTCAATATAAAATCTATCAGGTATTATTGGTAAATCATAATCTTTAATTTTATATTTAGAATTATTTATTATATTTTTAATTTCATATAATTGATCCCTTGCCCGTGCTTCATCTTCCTTTAAGCTTCCTAAATTTTTAAGTGTTGTTTCTAATTTATCTTCAAGAGAAGACAAGTTAACTGCAACTAATTCACATTCATTACTTAATTTTGAATATGGCATAACTTTAGATAAAGTTCTATCATTAATTAATTTAAAACTATCTTTAACTTTAATTAATTCTTTATTAATTTCATCTACTACCATCACTTCATCATCACTTAAATCATAAGTATCTTTAATATTATCAATTTCAGCATATAAATTTTTAACTATACTTGTGACTTTAGAAAGTCTTTCAGTTACATTTATAATACCTCTTTCATACTCTTTTTTTCCTCTTTTTTCTGCTTCAAAATCAATATATAACCCTTCATAATAATCAACTAATGTTTTAAGTTCAAATATAGAATCTTGTAAATTTAAAACATTTAGTTTATCCATTATTTCACCAATTTTTTTATTAGTTTCTTCAATATTATAATCAATATTTAAATATTCTAAATTATAACCATCCCGTATCATTTTAGCACTTATGTTTTTAATATCATTCATTTTCTTTGGAAGAATCATTTTAGCCATCATAACAATAGTAGGAGCTTCTTCAATTACTACACTAATATTATTAATCATATCATCTAATACTTTAACTATTTTACCAAGTTCTTCATATTCTTTATTTTGAATTGCAACTTCAAAAGCACTAAATAGTTTATCAATATTTTCAAATTGTAAATCTATTCTACTAGACACATCAGAATAATCATTTTTATTTTTATTGTATTTAAAAACAATTTCTCTATATATACTTTTAAGTTTAGTTATTGCTTCTCTATTTCTATCTTCACTTTCAGTAAGTTCTTTTATTTCACCAAGTAAATCAAGAGATTTAGCTTTAACATGAAATATAGATTTTTCTGCTATATTTATTTTTTCATAAGCACCATTATAATCCTTTGATTCAACATCAGCTTCAATTTCAAGTAATTCATCTGTTATTTTAGGTAAGTCAACTTTTTCAAGCTCTTCAAATCTCTTTTGCCAACTATCTACTTGTTTTTCTGTCTTTTTATTATTAACAAGTTTTTTAGCCTTTTGAAGTTCAGACATTAAACTTGCTGATATTATTAAATTCTTTTCTGATGTTAATTTATCAATTAAAGATATTATGTTTTTCTTTTTATTGTTTTTAAGTACTAATATTAAAACATATAAAAGAATTCCAATTACTACAAATACAATTCCAATAATTATTGTTGTCTTATTCATAATATCCTCCTTATACATTTTAACATATTATTGTTATTTTTTGTAGTACTTTTTTGTGATTAGGTGTTATATTTTATCATCGTTGATTTAATTATTAATTTCAAATACTAAAAACTATATAATTTTATAATCTTATTAAAAAAATATCTCGTCTCTTAATTAGAAACGAGATATTTTTTATCTTGCATTACGAATTATAACTATTCCAGAACCCCCATTACCACCATTTCCTCTACTCCATCCGCCGCCTCCGCCGCCTCCGCCAGTATTTGCAGTTCCAGCAGCACCATTTCCACTGACACCGCCTGTTCCTCCGCCACCGGCTCCGCCAGTATTAACTCCAGTACCACCACCTCCGCCTCCACCAGCATATAAATCGCCAGTTGATTCTCCCAATTCTCTTGTTGTTGTTCCTTGTCCGGCTCCACCAGAGCTATCAGTACCATTACCACCTCTACTACCATTAGATCCACCTGCTCCGGCACCAGCACCACCGCCGCCGCCACCTGAACCACCGGCTCCGGCTGCACCTTTAGAACTTGGAGCACCAGCTCCTCCATTGGCAGTAAAATTAAATGCAGAAGAACTACCACCTGAAGTAGCTGCAGCACTAGAAGTTGCTCCAGCACCTCCAGCACCTACAACAATAGAATAGCTTGTACCACTTGTAATTGATATGGATTTATTTGTTTGTGTATATCCGCTGCCGCCACCGCCGCCATCCCAACGAGCACCACCGCCTCCACCTCCTACTAAGAAGAGATCGATTTTTATATTTAATGTTGTCGTTAAAGTTCCACTTGTTAAGAATTTTACTCTCCAATTATTATTGCCATCATCTATAAATTGACATGTTCCAGTATAACTTAATACTTTACCATTTGATAATGTACAACTACTTCCACAACATACTGTATCCGTTGTAGGTTTTAATGGTGTACACTCACTTGCCCCAGGTGAGCTTCCATATCCAGTTGCACAATTACTACATGTTGCGGACCCTGCTGTTGCATATTGATTTGCACCACATTGAACACATGTACTTGCAGCTGTTTTTCCTGTTCCACTACTTGCTGTTCCGGCTGCACATTTTGTACAGTCACCTACAGCTTTTCCTCCAGTTGTTGTTTTATATGTTCCGGCTGGACAGGCTGTATTATTGCTTCCACCAGTACAGTATTTACCGGCTGGACAAGCTACACATGTCGTGGCTGCTGTTTGTCCGGTTCCTGTACTATATGTACCGGCTGTACATGCCGTACAATCTCCGGCTTTACTTCCTCCGGTTCCAGTTCTATATGTTCCGGCTGGACAGTTTGTTACATTGCTTCCTCCTGTACAATATTTTCCGGCTGGACAAGAGGAACATGTAGATTGACCTTCACTACTTGTATATGTTCCAGCTGTACATGATACACATGTACTTGCAGCTGTTTTTCCTGTTCCACTACTTGCTGTTCCGGCTGCACATTTTGTACAATCTCCGACTTTACTTCCTCCAGTTCCTGTTCTATATGTTCCGGCTGGGCAAGCTGTATTATTACTTCCTCCTGTACAATAGCTTCCAGCTGGGCATGCTACACATGTACTTGCGGCTGTTTTTCCGGTTCCTGTACTATATGTACCAGCAGAACACTTCGTACAGTCATCTTCACTAGCCCCTCCAGTTCCTGTTCTATATGTTCCAGCTGGGCAAGCTGTATTATTACTTCCACCTGTACAATATTTACCTGCTGGACAGGCTGCACATGTTGATTGACCTTCACTACTTGTATATGTTCCAGCTGTACATGCTACACATGTCGTGGCTGCTGTCTGTCCGGTTTTATTACTTGCTGTTCCTGCTGCACATTTTGTACAATCTCCTACTTTACTTCCTCCAGTTCCAGTTCTATATGTACCGGCTGGGCATGCTGTATTATTGCTTCCACCAGTACAGTATTTTCCGGCTGGACATGTTACACATGTCGTGGCTGCCGTTTGTCCTGTTGCTGTACTATATGTACCGGCAGAACATGAGGTACAATCATTTGCGGTAGCACCTCCGGTTCCTGTTCTATATGTTCCGGCTGGACAATTTGTTGTATTTGTTCCTCCTGTACAGTACTTACCGGCTGGACAGGTTGCACATTTTGATTGTCCTTCACTACTTGTATATGTTCCAGCTGTACATGCTACACATGTCGTGGCTGCCGTTTGTCCTGTCTTATCACTTGCTGTTCCTGCTGCACATTTTGTACAATCTCCGACTTTACTTCCTCCAGTTCCTGTTCTATATGTACCGGCTGGGCAGGCTGTGTTATTACTTCCACCTGTACAGTAACTTCCGGCTGGGCAAGCTACACATGTACTTGCGGCTGTTTTTCCTGTTCCTGTACTATATGTACCAGCAGCACACTTCGTACAGTCATCTTCACTAGCCCCTCCGGTTCCTGTTCTATATGTTCCAGCTGGGCATGCTGTATTATTTGTTCCTCCTGTACAATACTTTCCGGCTGGGCAGGCTGCACATGTTGATTGTCCTTCAGTTGTTGTATATGTTCCAGCTGTACATGCTACACATGTACTTGCTGCTGTTTTTCCTGTTCCACTACTTGCTGTTCCTGCTGCACATTTCGTACAGTCATTTGCGGTAGATCCACCTGTTCCGGTTCTATATGTACCTGCTGGACAGGCTGTATTATTTGTTCCTCCTGTACAATACTTTCCGGCTGGACATGTTACACAATCATTTGCAGTAGATCCTCCTGTTTCTGTTCTATATGTTCCGGCTGGACATGCTGTATTGTTTGTTCCTCCTGTACAGTAACTTCCGGCTGGGCAGGCCGAACATGATGATTGACCTTTTGTTGTATTATATGTACCTGCTGCACATACTGTACAATTTTTTGATCCTTCTGTACTATAATATCCTGCATTACATTGTTGACATGTCGTAGCTGCTGTGGCTCCGGTTGCTGTACTTGCTGTTCCGGCTGCACACTTTGTACAAGCATCTGCAGTAGACCCTCCTGTTCCTGTTTTATATGTTCCTTCTGGACATGATGTTCTATTACTTCCTCCTGTACAATAGCTTCCGGCTGGACAGGCTGCACATGTTGATTGTCCTGTTGAATTATTATATGTACCGGGTGCACATGCCGTACATACTGTCTCTCCTGCTGCTGCATAAGTTCCAGCTGCACATTCACCCCAATTTACTTTTAATACTACTGTACAATTTCCTTTACTTACATCACAGAAATCACTTGCATTATATGTTGTATCATGATCAAATGTCTTATTTGCTGTTGTACATCCACTTTCACATATCCATTCAGATCCTTTTACTGCTACATTTCCTGCTTTACTTATATGCATGTAACTTCCATTATTCCAGTTTGCTAGATTTACTGTCTTTCCATAATCTACTCCATGATAATCTGTTGTACTTTTTCCACTTATTGTTCTTGTTATTAATCCATTACTATCTACTGTCCATGTATATGTATAATTACTATCTTTTGTGCTACTCTTTATTGTTCCACCATTTACTTTATATCTTATTGTTACAGTATTTATTGTACATGTACTGGCTCCTTCACTACTATGGTATCCCACTGCACATTTTTCATGGTTGCCTCCACCACTACATGAATATCCTGCTTCACACTTTGTACAAGATGTGTTGCCTGTTCCTGTATTATATGTTCCGGCTTCACAAGTAGTACATGCAGTATCTCCTGCTTTTGCATATGTTCCGGTTGCACATGCTTCCCATTGTGCATATAATGAATGGTCTCTTGGTGTTTTTACTATTGTAGTACTTTTTACTTCTTCTCCTCCTGTTGCTAGTGTATACCATCCTTTAAATATATGTCCTCCTCTTGAGGCTACTCCTAAATCTCCATATTCTTCATCAAATGTTACTACTTTACTTGTCTTTTCTGGTGTTCCACCATTTCCTTCAAATGTTACTGTATAATCAACTTGACTCCATCTTGCCACTAATTCTTGTTTTTCATTATCTGTTGTTAAATCTTCTTGTGTTAATATTATTTTTCCATTTGGATCTACTGCTTGTGTTTCACCATAGTAATATCCTTCAAATTTATATCCTGCTTTTTCTGGCATTTTTACATGATCTATAGTTTCTGTTGCTTCACTATTCTTATACCATCCATATGAGTATTTTAAATATATCGTATCTGGTTCAGAGGGTGTTGTATTTTCTCCTGAATTTAATTTAAATTCTATTGTTCTTTCTATAAATCTTACTATACAACTTATATCTTTATTTATTTTTGTTATTTTATACTCATTTCCGCCACCACTTGTTTTTACTACAGTTCCACAGTTACTTCCATCATATTTATATCCAAATGTTGGTTCTAGTATAAAATATGCTACAAATTCATTTCCTTCTTTTTCAGCACTTTTTTCTATTCCTTCTCCATTTGTACTTTTATCTGCTTCTCCATTTACTAATCTATCATATATTTTTCCATAAGTTTTACTATTTGTTCCTATTCTTACTACATATGTCTCTACAAATTCCCATGGATTTGAATATGTTCCACTTCCTTTTATTTGTATACCATTTCTTATTTGTTCTGTTACTCTTACCCCTGACTTTTCTGTTTTATCTTTTAATCTTAATTCTGTTTCTACATAATATTCTTTTCCATCTTCACTAGTTGTTAGTGTCCAATACTCTGCTCCTGGTGATAAATATGATTTATTTCCTTGTACACTTGATTCATATTCTCTTTTACTTAGCATACCTCCATATTTAAATAATGGATTTGTTACTACTCCTTTTTCATTATATTCATATGCTACATTAAATTCTAAATATTTATTTCTACTTGAATAATTACTATTTAATATATAATTATTTGTATCTACTACTGCTGTATTATAATCAACTAATGCAGCTTCTACTACATTTGGTATTATTAATATCATCATTAAAAGTGTTATTATTAGATTTATTTTTCTACTTTTCATATTTACACCTACTTTTCTATTATCACTTCCAATTTTACTATATTAATAAATATTTCTCAAGTATTTTTAATCAAATCAGCAAAAAAGAATAAATTTATTAAAATTTTTTTCGCAAAGAATTTTGATATAATTGATACATAATAAGGTGGTT
>CANRBS010000030.1 GCA_947628895.1 uncultured Bacilli bacterium | reverse complement strand
AAATTTATAAAATAAAATTAACAAAAGAAGATATTAATTTTGATATGAAATAGTATCTTTTTATTTGCTTTTATGATATGATATTTCTATATGATAGGATGGTATATAATGAAAAAGAAGTTTTTAATAACATCAATTATTTCAGTTATTATTTTAATTATCATATTATATATTACATATTTTTTATCAAATAAAGATATTAATGCTTATGTGGTTTTAAATATAAATGAAGATGAAATAACTATTACTAAAGATAATATTCTAAATAATATTGATTTAACTACTTTAAATACAAAATATGATACACAAATAAATATTAAATCAGAAAATGCAAAAGTATATATTAATGGTGATTTAGTTAATAATAAATATATTTTAAAAAATTTAGAATTAAATAAAACTAAACCTATAAAAGTAAAAATTAAATTTAAAAATAGTTTAAAAAAATACATTATTAATATAAATACATTACCTAGTGATTTTCCAAATTATGAAACAGTAGGTGTAGCTAAAACTAACCAAGAGTATTATTTATCAACTTATTATACTGGTATAAAAACAAATCATTATGTTTATATTTTAAATAAAGAAGGAAAAGTAACATTTTATAGAAGAACAAATAAGGATCCATTTAGTTTTAAAAAAGAGTATTCAAATAATAAAGTGTATTATACTTATTTAGAAACAATAAATCATGATTATGATGGGTATAATGAATCAATGGCTTCACAATTAGTAGTATTAGATGAAAATTTTAAATTTATAAAGAATATAAGATATAAAACTGATACTGAATATTTTGCAGATAATCATGATTATTATTTTTTCTCAGAAGATCATTATATTTTAGCTGGATATTCTAGAAAAGATGTTATATATGAAAATAGAAATTATAAATTATGGGATTTGAGAATTTCAGAAGTAAAAGACGGAAAAGTAATTTGGGAGTTTAAAGGATCAGATTATAATAGATTTATTGATTCATACAATTATGTTTTTCCTTTATATGATGGTGTAAATTATGTTAATATTATGCATATAAATTCTATGACAATTGATCCAGAAGATGGAAATTTAGTGTGTTCTTTGAGAAATCAAGATTCAATAATAAAAATAAATAGAAACACTGGTAAATTGATGTGGGTTTTAGGTGGTAAAAGTAATGAATTTGAAACAACTGAAGATCATTTATTTTCAAAACAACACTCTATTTCATATTTACCAAATCATGAAATGCTTATTTATGATAATGGTGAAGTCAATGGAATAACTCGAATATTAAAAATTAAATTAGATGAAAAAAATAAAAAGGTTTTGAGTTTTAAAAGCTATGAGTTAAATAATTTTGCACCTAGGTTAGGTTCAATATTTGTACAAGATTATGAAAATGATATTTATTTACTTACTTATGGAAGTGGAAGTTATGAATATGCAGTTGAACAAATAAATTTAGAAGATATGTCAAAATATTGGCAATTTAAAATAAAAACTAATAATTCTTTACTTTATACTTTTAGTTTTGATTAGAAGGAGTTAAATATGCAAAAAAAACATTTTATTATTTTATTAATTTTAACATTACTTATAATAGTATTTTTTATAATTTTCTACAAAGAAAAAAACAATTATAAGTTTATTAGTGCATATGATGAAATATTTTCTTATCAAGAAAAAGTTGATAAACAAATAGAAGAATATAAAAAAGATAAAAAATATACATTTGAAAATCCTTGTGTACTTTTAAATCCATATAAATTGTCTCCACTTAGTGCATTAATTATTTTTTCTACTGAAGAAAATGAAAAAATAGATGTGAGTATTAATGATAGATTTAAAACTAGTCTAAATGAAAGTAGGGAACATGTAATTCCTATTTATGGAATGTATGCTGACTATGAAAATAAAATTAAAATTACATCTAATAATAAGGAAAAAGAAATAATTATTAAAACTGACAAATATGAAGGAGATCCTATTAGCATTGAAAAAACTAGTGAATCAGTAAAAGATGATTTATATTTTTTATCACCAAATTTTGTAAATGATGTAATTATTGATGGTGAAGGTAATGTATTATGGTATATTTCAGGTGGATATGCAGGAGATATTGAATTTTTAGATAATAATCATTTTTATATTAGTGATCCAAATCAAGGAACTAATGGAGTAAAAATAAATTATAGTAGTTTTCTTGAAATGGATTTTCTTGGAAAAATATATAAACAATGGATTACAGAATATGGTTTACATCATGAAATATATCCATTAAAAGATAATAAAGCATTACTTCTTGGTGCTGTTGATAATTCACCATTTTTTGATTCAATAATTTATATTATTGATTTAAATGATGGTAAAATATTAGATAAACTAGATTTATATCAATTTTTACATGATATAGATCCAGAATTAATTGAATCATTAAAAGATAATTTTGATTTAGTAAATAATGCTGCTGATTATGATGAAGATACACATGAATTATTAATATCTTTAAGAGGATTAAATTCTTTAATGAAGTTAAATTTAGAAACAAGAGAAATAAAATGGATTTTTGGAGATCCTGAATTTTGGGGAGAAAAATTTAATAAATATCTTTTAAAAGTTACAGATAATACTAGATATCTTGGAGGTCAACATACTGCTTATTATACTAAAGATAATTTAATAGCTGTTCATAATAATGATATTGATCAATTTGATTTAGATAATTATAATTTAAGTCATTATATTAATCGTGTAAGTACATTTAATTTTTATAAAGTTGATGAAAAAAATATGACAATTAAATCTGTTTGGGAATATGGAAGATTAAATAAAGAATTTAGTAATGTTGGTGGACATATTGAAATAGAAAATGATAATAGTAAATTATTAACTTATGGTTGGGCAATGAAAAAAGAAGCTTATGATAATCCTAAAGATGTAATTTATACAGATCCTACATATAAAAATGGAATTGTTATGAAAATAGATAAAAATGATAATTTGTTATTTAAAGCAACAATGCCAGGATTAATTTATAGAACTTTTCAAATAGACGGATTTTATAAAAATACAACACTTAATTATGAAACAATTCCATTACAAAGAATTAATAGTACAGTAGTTGATGGACAAATAGTAGATACAAATAAATTTAATTTATTATTTGCACCTTCTTTTGAAGAAAAAATAGATTTTTATACAAATCGTATTTATTTACATAAAGATTTTGATTTAGAAGATAGTGTTAAATTACTATTTGTTCAAGATGATAAAACAATAATTTATAATTATAAAGAAAAAAATAAAGAAGCACCAAAATCATTTAATTCAGGATTATCTTCGTTAAAAGTTAATTTATCTAAAGGAAAATATAAGTTGTATATAGATATCAATAATAAAATATATAATTCAAATTTAATAATAGAATTTTAAGGTGAAATTTATGAAAAATAATTCAATAAAATTTATAATTATAGTATCTATTATATGTATAGTGTTCTTGCTAGTATTTAAGCTTATTATAAATGATGAAGATATTAAGCCTTATGTTTTTGATGATTTTAATGTTATTGAAGATGATGTTAATAAAGGTTTTACAGTGTCTGATAAAAATAATAATGAATGGGTATGGATAATAGTTCCTAAAAAAATATTTACTACTGCTAAAAACAATAAAGATTATGAAAATATTTATAATGATATTAAAAAGTATACAAATGATTATCAAGATGATAATTATACTGATAATAATTATTTAGAATTAAAAAATAAAGTTTTAAGTAGTATATATACATATGGTGGCTTTTATGTTAGTAGATATGAAATTGGTACTGATGAAATAAGAAATAGAAATGTTAATTTAAGTTCTAATATATATAGTCAAAAAAATAAATATGTTTATAATTATGTTACTTTAGATGCCGCAATAAAGTTATCAGAAAATATATCTAATTATGATACTAATCTATTGTTTGGTTTTCAGTGGGATTTAATATGTAAATTTATAGAAACATATGGTTATTATAAAGATGAAAAAATGACAAAAGATATGATTTTATTAAATAGTTATTTATGGGGAAATTATTATAGTTCAACATTTGATATAGATAGAGGAAAATATAGTATAAATTATGGAAATAAATATGAAGATGTTTTAGATATTAAGAAAAAAGAACCATATCAAAATTATTTATTAACAACTGGTGCATCAGAAAATAATAAGGTTTTAAATATTTATGATTTTGCAGGTAATGTTTCAGAATGGACACTTGAAGTAAGTAAAAATAATATGTTTGTTATTAGAGATGGAAGCTTTTCTTTTAATTATGGAGGAAATGATCCTGTTGCTGGAAGGTATGAATTAGATAAAAATAGTCAAAGTGTAAATTATGGTTTTAGAGTAAGTTTAATAAAGTAATTAAAAAGTACAAATTTATGTACTTTTTTGTTGCTTTAGCAGTTAAATTATTAAAAAATTGTTGATTACTAATTATATTTTTGATATAATTAACCTTGTAATTCAAATGGCGATGTAGCTCAGCTGGCTAGAGCATCTGGTTCATACCCAGGAGGTCGAGGGTTCGAATCCCCCCGTCGCTACCAAATGTTGTAAATAGAACTCTTATTAATAGTAAGAGTTTTTAAATTGACAAATATTATAAAAGATTGTATTATATAGAATAATTTTAATGGAGAAAACAATTATAAAGATTGAAAGTTTAAAAGATTATATTAATTCAGAAGAATTTATAAAACTGGCTATTAAAATTTATGAGTTAACTTCTTTTAATTGTAGTGATTATCCTGAATATAAAGAATGGTATTTTAATAAACAATTACCTGAAACTATAAATACTGATAAAAGAAATATATTATTTGTTAGAAATCCAAATAATTATGATGAAATAATTTCTATGGCTAGTTTAAAAAGAAATGAAGAAGAGAAAAAAATATGTACAATATATGTTTCAGATAAATATAGAGGTTTAAAAATAGGTACGGCTATTATTGAACAGTCAATGAAATGGTTAGGTAGTAATAAACCTTTAATAACATTTCCAAGTTATAAATTAGAAATGTTTAAACCATTTATTAATAAATATAATTGGCAATTAATAGAAACTATTTCAGAATTATATAATCAAAAACAAGAATTATGTTTTAATGGATCATTAAATAAAAAATTAACAAAAAATTAACAAAAAGTAAAGAAAATCAAAAGATATTTTAATTTATTAAAAAGTATGATATAATTTATTTGTAATAAATATTTTATTACTTATATTGTAAATTTAAAATTTACATATAATAAAAAAAGAGGAACATTTATTTTGGAATGAATGTCTACCTCAAAAAAATATTGTTGTAGGCACTCTTAGCAGAGTGTCTTATTTTTTAATTACTATTATTAATACAATCAATAATAGTAAAATAGTGCAAGCATATCTCAAGAGTTTTAAATTATAATCTCGTTTTTTCACTTGCATCACCTCCTTGTTAAAGGGAGGTAGACACTCAATATAAATGTTCCTTAAATATTATAGCAAACATTTATTTGTATATCAAATAAAAAATGATAAAATAATAACAAATTTTAATATATATATATATAATTCTTTTTTTATGGTATAATTCTCTATAGAATAGCTAAGGTAGGTGATTAAAGTGATAAAGTTAGAAAATATAACTAAAATATATGAAACTATTAATCACCACAATAAAACTATAGCTCTTTCAAATGTTAATTTAGAAATAGGAGATAAGGGTCTTGTATTTATCCTTGGAAAAAGTGGTAGTGGTAAAAGTACATTACTTAATATTTTAGGTGGATTAGATAAAGAAACTAGTGGAAACTACATAGTAAATGGAAAAAGTACAAATGATTTTAAAGATGTAGATTATGATTTTTTTAGAAATACTTGTGTAGGTTTTGTATTTCAAGAATTTAATGTACTTGAAAAATATACCGTATATGAAAATATTGCTCTTGCATATGAGTTACAAAATAAAAAAGCAAATAGAGAAGAAATATTAAAATTACTTGAAGAATTAGGAATAAAAGATTTAGAAAATAGAAAAATGAATGAACTTTCTGGTGGTCAAAAGCAAAGAGTAGCAATAGCTCGTGCATTAATAAAAAAGTCACAAATAATATTAGCTGATGAACCAACTGGTAACTTAGATAGTGTATCAAGTGCACAAATATTTCAAATACTAAAAAGTATTAGTAAAGAAAGACTAGTAATAGTGGTATCACATGATAGAGAGTCAGCCAGAAATTATGCAGATAGAATAATAGGAATAAAAGATGGACAAATAGAATATGACAATGGAGTTACATATAAAAGTGAATCTAGTAATTTAGAACTTAAAAAATCTAAATTACCATTTAAGTATGCGGTTAAAATGGCGGTTAAAAATTTAAAGAATAAACCATCTAAATTAAGCTTATCAATTTTAGTAATAGCTATGTCTTTTATGTTTTTAGCTACTGGTATAAATTTTGCATTATTTAAAGAATTACCTTTAATAATGCAAACTATTAGGAATAATAATTTAAATACATATACAGTTCAAAAGATAGAACCAGCTGGATATGGTAATTATAATTTTTTAGATTTACAAGAAGAAGATTATAAAAAAATAGAAGAAATTACTTCATCAAAATTAAATAAAATATATACTTTTTATGAAAATGGATTTCAAGTTAATTATACTATTGAATTTGCAAGTGAAGATGAAGGTACACCAAATAGTATTGGTAATAGTGTTGTTGATGTAGAAGATGATAGAATATTTAATAACATTATAGGAAAAAAGCCAACTTCATCAAATGAAGCAGTAATTTATAAAAAACTTGCAGATGATATAATCAAATATGGAGTTATATTAGATAGTGGTGAATCATATTATCCAAAAGATTATAATGATATAGTTTCATCAAATATAGAAATTAAATATGCAGATAATAAGCTTTCTATTGTTGGGATTGTTGATGATGGTTATATTTATACTAAAGATTTTGCTAATAATATAATATTAAATCAAGATTATGATAAAATGTTAGATTATATTCGTTTATATCCAAATGAAAGTTATAGTTATGTATTTAGTAGTGATACGGCTGTCGGCAACATAAATTATCTTGATACTGAAATAGATGTAATGACTAATGATGGAATTAAAAAAATAAATGAATTAAAAGAAGATGAGGTTATTGTATCTAGTGAAGCATTAAGAGATTTATATAAAGATTTTGATAATAAATTTATAGATTATTATGATAATGTTAGTGATTATAATGATTCTTTAATAAAATTCTCTGTTGAATATTTAGAAGACACTGAGCTATATAAAAATATACAATTGCGAGTATTAATTATGAATGATGGACCTAGTGAATATAATTTACATATAGTAGGAATATCACTTGATAATAATAACTATATAAGTTCAACATATAGAGAAAAATTGAAATATAAAGAAAAAGAAACAAAATCAGTTTTAATATATGATGATAATTATTCAAATATAAAAAAATCTTTTTCAAACTTAAATTTTTTTAGTGATAATAGTTATAGAAATTCTATAGATAAAGAATATTCTTATAGTTTAGAAAGTGATATTAGTGAAGATATAAGCGGAACTATTACAATATATAATCATTTTGGTATACCAATTTTAGTAATCTCAATGGTATTTTTTGCACTTGGTTTTACATTATTTTCAAATTTTATCATATTATCAATTTCTAATAGTAAAAAAGAAATAGGTGTTTTAAGAGGACTTGGAGCATCTTCTAATGATGTAGCAAAAATATTTGGTTTAGAATCAATTATAATAGGTTTTATTTCATCATTTGTATCTATAATTTTATGGGTAATTTTTAATAAATTAATTGCACGATTTATAATTGAAAGTAAATCTTATAATTTTAATCCAATTGTATTAAGTCCAATAGTTATTATATTAATATTTGTATTTGCATTTGCTATATCAATATTAATATCTAGTTCAAATACAAGAAAAATAAGTAAACAAAAACCAATAGATGCTATACTTGATAAATAGGAGTAATATATGATTAAATTAGAAAATTTAACAAAAATTTATGAAATAAAAAATGATAATAAAGTTACTGCTTTATCAAATATAAATTTAGAAATAGGAGACACTGGCCTTGTATTTATTCTTGGAAAAAGTGGTAGTGGTAAAAGTACTTTATTAAATATTTTAGGTGGATTAGATACAGTAACTAGTGGAAACTATATAGTAAATGGAAGAAACACAACTGACTTTAAAGATATAGATTATGATTCTTTTAGAAACACTTCTGTAGGTTTTGTATTTCAAGAATTTAATGTACTTGAAAAATATACCGTATATGAAAATATTGCTCTTGCATATGAGTTACAAAATAAAAAAGCAAATAGAGAAGAAATATTAAAATTACTTGAAGAATTAGGAATAAAAGATTTAGAAAATAGAAAAATGAATGAACTTTCTGGTGGTCAAAAGCAAAGAGTAGCAATAGCTCGTGCATTAATAAAAAAGTCACAAATAATATTAGCTGATGAACCAACTGGTAACTTAGATAGTGTATCAAGTGCACAAATATTTCAAATACTAAAAAGTATTAGTAAAGAAAGACTAGTAATAGTGGTATCACATGATAGAGAATCAGCTAGAAATTATGCGGATAGAATAATAGGAATAAAAGATGGACAAATAGAGTATGATAATGGAGTTACATATAATAGTGAATCTAGTAATTTAGAACTTAAAAAATCTAAATTACCATTTAAGTATGCGGTTAAAATGGCGGTTGAAAATTTAAAACATAAAAAAAGTAAATTAGTAATGTCTATAATACTAACAGCAGTTGCATTTGCATTTTTATCTATTGGTATCAATTTTGTTATATTTAATAAAAATTCATTAATTATGCAGACTATTAAAAATAATGATATTAATGTGTATTTAGTAAATAAATATAATTATAAATCTAAAGATGATTATGATGCATTAGATTTTGAAAATGAAGATTATGAATATATTGAAAATCTTACGGGATCAAAAATAAACAATATTTATAATTTTTATGAGGATGATAATTTAAAATTTGAATATATAAATGAAAATGATAGAAAAAATGAATATTTTTATTTACCATCAAATCCATATATTTTGGATGTTAAAGAAGATAAAATATTTGATAATATTATAGGAAGAAAACCAAATGTTAATAATGAAATAGTTGTAAGTAAATATTTTGCAGATTATGTTATTAAATATGGAGTTAGATTATATAATGAAGAAGAATACTTTCCTAAAGACTACAATGATTTAATTTCATCAAATAAAGAAATTAAATATGGAGATAATAAAGTTATTGTTGTAGGAATAATGAATGAAGATGATAGTATATTCAAATCTGCAAAAGAAGCAGGATATTTTAGTGATGAAAAATTAAAGAATTTTTATGGTCAATATAGTATGGATTTTTTAAGAGACATAATATATACAAAAAATTTTATAGATACAATTGAATTAAAAGATAGAGAAGAAGATATTACAGATAATATTTTAAATTATATATACATAGTTAATTATAGTGATTTGGGTATAAGTGGAAATATTCATGATAATATTAATTTTTTAAATAATGAGATAGAAATAATGACTAATGATGGAATTAAAACTATAAATTCAATAAATAAAGATGAAATGATTTTATCATTAAATTCTATTAGAAAACTTTTTAATAATTTTGATACAGAATATATGGATTATATTAAAGAAAATTCTGATAAGTCTTTATTAAATTTTGCTATTAAATTTCTTGAAGGTAATCAAAAAAGAAAAAATGTAACATTACAATATAATAAAGATGGTATCAAGGAATTTGCCGTTAAAATTATAGGTATAACAGAAGAAGATACTAATTATATAAGTGATTTTTATAAAGATGAATTAAATGAACATAAAAACAAATTAAAAATTAAAGATGATTATATACTAGTAAGACTTATTTATGATGATGATTACTCACATATGAAAAAAGTATTATCAAATCTTACATATTTTAGTAGTGATGGTATAGATGAATATGATATATATACACCCAATATTAAAGGTATACATTATACTTATCAATTATCAAAATATTATATGGAATCTGATATTTATACAGTAACTCATATGTATAGTATATTTTCTATAATTATATTAATCGTAGCATTTGTATTCTTTATATTTGCATTCTTGTTATTTACTAATTATATTTCAATGTCAATTATGAATAGTAAAAAAGAGATAGGTATATTAAGAAGTCTTGGTGCTAGTAAAAATGATGTATCTAAAATATTTAGTTTAGAGTCAATAATGATTGGTTTAATTTCTTCATTAATATCAGTTATATTCTTTATAATTTCAAGTATAGTAATAGGAAATTATTTATCAAGTGATTATTATAATTTTACCGCGGTTGTATTTCAACCAATAGTAATATTAATAACAGCAATTATATCTATATTAATATCAATATTTATATCAAGTTTAAATTCAAGAAAAATAAGTAAATTAAATCCAATAGATGCAATATTAAATAAATAATTCATAAAATTTACACAAAAATTACACATTTTATTGTATACAAAATAAATTAGTTGTATAATGTTTTTAGTGTGAAAAATATGTTAAATGTATTTGATATATTTTCTATGAAGAAGGTTATAAAGATGTATAATGTAGTAGATTATTTAGAAAATACAACTAAAAAATATGAAGATAAAATAGCTGTTATAGAAGAGAAAAATAAAATTACTTATAAAGATTTTAGTAATTATTCTAAAATAGTAGGATCATTTATAGGAAGTAAAGTATTTAATGAACCAATAATTATATTTATGGATAAAGGAATAGATGCTTTAATCTCATTTTTTGGATGTATTTATGCAGGATGCTTTTATACTTTAATAAATCCAGAACTACCTAGTATTAGAATAAATCATATTAAAGATACAATTAATTCTAAAATAGTAATTACTAATGATGAAAATTATGAACTTGCAAAAACTTATTTTAGTGATTTAATAGTTAAGAAAATTAGTGATTTAAAAAAAGGAAAAATAAATAATGAAATACTTGATAAGTGTTATAGAAATCATATTGATACAGACCCATTATATGTAAATTTCACATCAGGTTCTACTGGAGTACCAAAAGGAGTAGTAATATCTCATAAAAGTGTTATTGATTTTATAGATGAATTTACAAAAACATTTAAATTTAATAAAAATGATATAATTGCAAATCAAGCTCCATTTGATTTTGATGTTTCAGTAAAAGACATTTATTCAAGTATAAAAGTAGGAGCTACACTTTTAATTGTACCTAAAAAATATTTTTCAAATCCATCTTTGCTTTTAGATTATATATGTGATAATAAAGTTACTACTATGACTTGGGCTGTGTCGGCACTTTGTTTAATTACAACATTTCATGGACTTGATTATAAAGTACCAAGTACTGTAAATAAAATATTATTTAGTGGAGAAGTAATGCCTTTAAAACATTTAAATATATGGATGAAACATTTACCAAAAACAAAGTTTGTAAATGTATATGGGCCTACTGAAATAACATGTAATTGTTTATATCATATAGTTAACAGAAAAAGAAAGTATTTAGATAAATTACCAGTAGGAATTCCATTTAAAAATGAAAGAGTATTTTTATTAAATGATAAAGATGAAATAATAAATGATTCTAATGTTGTAGGTGAAATATGTGTAAGTGGGACATGTGTTGGACTTGGTTACTATAATAATGCTGAATCTACAAATAAAAGTTTTACAAGAAATCCTAATAATAAAAACTATTTAGAAACTATATATAGAACAGGTGACTTAGGTTATTATAATGAGTTAGGTGAAGTGATGTTTAATGGTAGAAAAGACTTTCAAATTAAATACTTAGGTCATAGAATAGAACTTGAAGAAATAGAAAAATCAATGATGGATATAGATGAAGTGAATCGTGGATGTGTAATATTTGATGAAGAAAAATCTAAATTATATGGTTTTTATATAGGAAATATAGATAGAAAAGATTTAAGTATTAAATTGAAAGAAACTCTTCCAATATTTATGATACCAACTAAACTTATACAACTAAATGAATTTCCACTTAATAAAAATGGAAAAATTGATAGGAAGAAATTAATGGAGGAATACAAATGAATTATGAAGAAATAGTTAAAAAATATAAAACTCCATTATTTATATATAATATTGATACTTTAATTGATAGAATTAAATATTTAAAAAATAAACTTACAGATAAATATGATTTAGTATTCGCAGTAAAAGCAAATACATTTATAGTAAAATCTATAGAAAAATATGTATCTAGATATGAAATATGTAGTAATGGAGAATTTAATATATGTAATAATCTTAATATTGCTCATAATAAAATGGTTATATCTGGTGTTAATAAAGATTATGATTCAATTGATAATATGATTAAAAACTATGATATATTAAAATATACTATTGAATCAATTAATCAATTTAAATTATTAACTGAATTATCTAAAAAGTATAATAAACAAATATCCGTATTAATAAGACTTACAAGTAATAATCAATTTGGTGTAAGTGAAGATGACTTTAAATATATATTAAAAAATATAGATAATAATTATTTATTATTAGATGGTATTGAATACTTTTCTGGAACTCAAAAAACAAAAGTAGAAAGAATAGAAAAAGAAATAGATTATCTAATAGAATTTACAAATAATATTGAAAAAGAATTTAATATAAATATTAAAGAAATAGAATATGGAGTAGGTCTTCCAGTTTATTATTATCAGGCAGATACATTTAATGAAGATGAATTCTTAGATAAAGTTAAAACTATTTTAGATAAAATTAAAAATAAAACCGTAGTATTAGAACTTGGAAGAAGTATAGCATCTTCCTGTGGTAGTTATTTAACTAGTGTAGTAGATATGAAAACAAGTAAATATGGAAATTATGTCATAGTAGATGGTGGGATTAATCATTTAGTATATTATGGTCAAACAATGGCTATGAAAATACCATATTATGAATTATTACCTAAAGTTAAAACTAAAGAGGAAGAAACTTATAATATATGTGGTTCTCTTTGTACGATTAATGATTTTCTAGTTAAAAATATTAAAACAAGAAAGTTAAATATTAATGATATATTTGTATTTAAAAATACTGGTGCATATTCAAGTACAGAAGGAATAAATTTATTTTTAAGTAGAGATTTACCTAAAATAATATTAATAGAAAATAATAAATGTAAATTAGTTAGAAAAGATATTAAAACAAGTGATATAAATTTTCCAAATTATGATATAAAGGAGTGAAGTAAAAATGGAAAAATTAATTGAAATATTAGAAGGATTAAATCCAGAAGTTGACTATAAAACATGTAATGATTTAGTAGATGGAAGACACTTAGATTCTCTTAGTATACTTTCACTTATTAGTGAAATAGAAAATGAATTTGATGTAGTAGTACCAACTGTAGAAATAATACCAGATAACTTTAATTCTGCTAAAAAAATATGGGAGCTAATAGAAAGACTAGAAGAAGATAACTAATGTCATATTTTTCATTAAAATATTTAATAGTATTTTTATTAACTATAGTAGTTGTATATATTTTTACACCTAAAAAATTAAAAAGATTATTATTGCTTCTAGCAAGTTATGCTTTATTTTTAAAAGTTAGTAAAAAACTAGTAATATTTTTATTATTATCAACACTATCTATTTATATATCTGGTTTATTATTTAAAAAAATAGATGATAAAAGAGATATAAAAATAAAAGCCGTTGATAAAGAAAAAAGAAAAGAAATTAAAAAGAAATATAAATTTAAGAAAAGAATAATTTTGATATGTTCTATTATTTTTATCGTGTTTTTCTTATTTATATTTAAATATTTAACTTTCTTTACAAATATAATTAATATAGTATTTAGTAGTGATATAAAGATATTAAAATTATTAGCTCCAATGGGAATATCTTTTTATACTCTAAGTGCATTATCATATTTAATTGATGTATATAATGAAAAAGTTGAAGCTGAAAAAAATATAGTAAAAGTAATGCTATATTTATCATTCTTTCCAACTATACTTGAAGGTCCTATATTAAAATATAGTGATGTTAAAGATGAATTTGAAAAGAAATCAAAAGTAACATATAAAAATTTTTGTTTTGGAGTTCAAAGAATTTTTTATGGACTTTTTAAAAAATTCTTAATAGCAGATAGACTTAATATGTTTGTAAAACTTGTATTTAATAATTATACAAATTATAATGGCTCTACAATACTATTAGCTGCTATATTCTATACAATATTACTTTATATGGAATTTTCTGGAACAATGGATGTAGTTATAGGTTCTGCAGAAATTTTTGATATAAAATTACCTGAGAATTTTAAACAACCATTCTTTTCAAAAAATATATCTGAATTTTGGTCAAGATGGCATATTACATTAGGATTATGGTTTAAAAATTATATATTTTATCCAGTTTCATTATCAAAACCAGTTAAAAAATTAACAACATTTTTAAGAAATAAAGTTACCGTAAGATTTTCAGTAATTGTAATGAGTGCAATATCTTTATTTGCAGTATGGTCATTAAATGGATTATGGCATGGAGCAGGTTTTACTTATATTGTATTTGGATATTATCATTTTATATTAATATTACTTGGAAATATATTTGAACCATTAATAGTAAAAATATTAAATAAATTAAAAATATCTAGACAAAATAAAATATATAAATTTTTACAAATAATTAAAACATCATTCTTAGTAGTATTAGGAGAATTAATATTTAGAGCTAAAGATTTAACTACCGCGGTAGGTATGTTAAAAAGTATATTTACTAACTTTAATATTACTAAAATAAATTTCTTATTAGGAATGGATATTAAAGATTATATTGTACTAATAATATCAATTATAATTGTGTTTATAATTAGTATGTTAAGAGAAAAAAATATTATCGTAAGAGAAAAAATAAGTGAAAAGCGGATAGTAATTAGATGGATAATTTATTATGCATTAATTCTTAGTGTTATAGTATTTGGTGCCTATGGTCCTGGGTATGATCCAGTAGAACCAATATATGCAGATTTTTAGGTGAGTGTATGAAAAATGTATTAAAAAGTATAATATTTATGGCAATATTATTAGTTTTATATGAAATTATATCATATTCATTAATTACAAATAAAGAAAATGTAAAAAAGTATGGAATAAATACAGTATCTAATAATGCAATATTAAGTGAAGAAAAAAATACTATTGATGTAGTAGCAATAGGAGATAGTTTAATTTATTCATCTATTTCTCCAATGATAATATGGAATAATTATGGATATACAGTATTTGACTGTGCAGATGCAGCTCAAGTAATAAACAATTCATATAAACATTTGAAATATGCAGTTGATACACAAAATCCAAAAGTAGTTATATTTGAAGCAGATGTTTTATTTAGAAATCCTGATGATGTACCTTGGCATTATGGATTATTAAAATTTGAAAGATATATTTCTTTATTTAATCATCATAATAATTGGAAAAAATATTTATTAAATTCAATAAGTAAGGATGAAACAACAAATATATATAAAGGTTTTAAATATATAAATAAAACAGTACCTGCTAAAGTAAGAGATTATATGAAAAAAACAAATAAAAAATCTAAAATACCAGAAAATAATATGAAATATTTTGAAGAAATGATAAAAATTTGTAATGAAAATAATATTAAACTTGTACTTATGAGTTTTCCAAATATGAGAAGATGGAATTATTCAAAACATGAAATAACTTTAGAATTAGCAAAAAAATATAATTTAGAATTTATTGATTTTAATACAGAGACAAATTTATTAAATATTGATTGGACAAAAGAATCAAGAGATGGTGGAGGACACTTAAATTATGTAGGTGCCATTAAAGCTTCTAATTATGTAGGAGAATATTTGAAAAAAAATAATCTTGTTGAAGATCATAGAAAAGATAGTAAATATAATAGTTGGAATTTAGCATATGAAGAATATAAATTAAAAACAAATTAATACAGAAGCTATAGCATAATCTTTATCATGAGATATAGAAACAGATATACTTTTAATTTCTATATCTTTTTTTATATCATTATGTAAAACTATATAAGGATCACTATTTTCATTATGCAACACTTCAATATCTTTAATATTATAATCATTAATACCTTTTTTAATAGATTTTAAAACCGCTTCTTTACTAGCATATATTCCAGCAATAGTATCTAATTTATTTTTATTTTTAGAATTTATATATTCTATTTCATTTAAAGTAAAACATCTATTCATAAAGTTTTCATTATTAATAAGTTTTTCAAATCTTTTTATATAAACGATATCTATTCCATTTGACATAATAATTCACCTGTAAAAATTATAACATAAATTAAATGTTATAAATATGTTTATTTTATTTTAAAATTATGTTATAATATCTTGGCTTATTTAAAGGGGATGAATTATATGAATATATTATATTTTTTAAATAAAACATTAGATAATGAAGATGAACTAATAGATTATTTAAATATGAGAATTTACAATAGAGATATTTGTAGTAAAGAAGAACTTAAAGATTTAGATAAATTAATTAATTATGTTAAATCTAATATAAGTTTAGATGGTATGAATAAAAGTAGAATATTGTATAAAATATCAGATCTTTATATAATGTCAGTTAATATGACTGATTATAATATAATTAAATCTAAAAAATTCTTTTATTATAATTCTATTGATGTTATTGATTATTTAATAGTATTATTTAAAGATTGCCCAAATATATTTGAAATAAATATTTTATATAAATTATTATATAAATATTTAGAAAATTATGGAGATATTAATGAATTAATAAATGTATTTAATGAATATAAAGATAAAATAGGTGAAGATATTATAAATTTATATATAGATTATATAGAAAAATCTTCATTTACCATTATTTGTAATAATATTTTAAAAGAATTAGATAATGATGTTGTTTGTTCTTATATAATCATTAATTATTTAGAATTACTTTCTAATATTAATTTAGATTATCATTCACCAAAAAGATTATCTTTATTAAAAGGTGTAATAAATAAAATAAATTTAAAAAATAATTTAGGTTCTTTTACTGTAGAAGATTATGAAAATATATTAAGTAAAATTGATAATATTTATAAACAAGTAGATAAAAATTATGAAAAGAAAGAAAAAATAAAAGAATCTATTGAGAATGGAAAAATTAATATAAAAAGAACACAACCTTATTTTGAAAATGTAAATTATCAAAGTGATGGTTATACTCTTGTACAAAATGAAAAAATTATTACAATTAATAAGAATATATATAATAAAAATTCAGCTTTTTGTATAAGAAAAGATGGAAATAATTATTTATTGAAAATATATATAACAGATGTTCCTACTTTTTTAAGTAATAATAAACAAATAGCAATAAGTGCATATAAAAGAGGAGAAAATATGTATTTAAGAGATAAAGATAAAACATTATTAATACCAATGTTACCGCTATTTTTAACAAAGAAAAATTTATCATTAAATATGTATTATAATAAAAATGCAATTGAATTTACATTTATTATAGATAAATATGGAAATATATTGTCTAAAAATATTGATAAGAAGTTTTTTAAAATTGGTGAAGATTTAACAGTAGAGCATGCTAAAGAAGTTATAGATAGTAGTGAAGATACTTTACTTAGATATTGCTTAAGAAATTATTATGATTTATGTAAAATAATGGCACAATCTGATAATGTATCTAAAATAAATGGAAATGGTGATAATTATTTAGTTAATTTACCCTTAAGATTAGTAGATGATTATGTTGCAAGTGAATTAAATTTAGGAGTTTTTAGAGCTCAAAATAGCTATACAAAAGAAAATACAGGTAAGTTATTTGCATCAAGTCCTTTATCAAAGTATTGTAGTAATATAAATTTAACTTTATTTTTAGAACAAAATGGAATACATATATGTGATGAAAATGATTTGTGTTATGTAGAAGAACATATTGATGATATTATTAATCATTTAAATGATAGAGAAGAAATAAAAGACTTTGTAATAAATAATTATGATTTTTGTAAAAAATTTGTTATATAATTGACATCAATTATTTAAAAGTTTATAATTTTTATAGTTTACTAGGAGGATGTTAAAAATGGATTTTAAAGATAAAGTAGTTATTGTAACTGGTGGAACAAGAGGCATAGGACTTGAAACAGTTAAAACATTTTATAAACACAATGCAACCGTAATATTATTTGGATCTAAAAAAGAAACCGTAGAAGAATGTATTAATAATTTAAAAGAAGAGGGTATTATAGTAAATGGATATTATCCTAATCTAAATAATTATGAAGAAGTAAATAATATTATGAAGAAAATATATGATAAATATGGTCATATAGATGTACTTATAAATAATGTTGGAGTTTCTGATAATAAAAAAATAGAAGATGTTAGTAGTTCTGATTTTTTAAAAATTATGAATATAAATATTAATTCAATGTTTAATACCTCTAAGTCAGTAATTCCATATATGAAAAAGCAAAAATCAGGTGTAATATTAACCGCAAGTTCAATGGTAAGTATTTATGGTCAACCAAGTGGCGTTGGATATCCTGCTAGTAAGAGTGCTGTTAATGGACTAACTAAATCACTTGCAAGAGAACTAGCACCATTTAATATAAGAGTAAATGCAGTAGCACCTGGAATTATTAAAACTGATATGTTAAAAAATTTAAGTGAAGATATTATTAAACCATTAATAGATAATATTCCTCTTGGTAGAATAGGATTGCCTTCAGATATAGCTAATGCATATTTATTTCTAGCAAGTGATATGGCAAGTTATATTACAGGAGTTATTTTACAAGTAGATGGCTGTGCTAGAAATTAAAAAATGAGTAATAAAAAACAGATTCAAATTTAAGAATCTGTTATTTTATTTCAATTAATTCATATTCTTTGTTTCCAAAACCTAAATCATAAGATGCGGCTATTGTATGAGTACCTTTTCTTGAATTAATTCTTTCAAGTAAATGATCACGACCAGGATCACTAGAACTCTTTACTAAATCAATACTCGCTTGATCTATTGCTATTGGATCTAAACTAGCAAGAATACCAATATCAGCCATGCATGGATCTTCTGCAACTTCACAACAATCACAATCAACTGACATATTACACATTATATTAATATATGCAATATTTCCTTCAAAATATTTTGCTACTGAAGAGGCTGCATCTGCCATTGATTCTAAGAATCTCTCTTGGTTTTGATTAAACATATCTTCATAACTTCCATCATTTCCACAACAGTGAATATATCTTTTACCATGACCTGATGCTACACCAATTGATAATTGTTTTAAAGCACCACCATATCCACCCATTGGATGACCTTTAAAATGAGATAATACTAACATAGAATCATAATTTTCAATATTCTTACCAACGAAGTTTTTCTTAAGTACTTTTCCATTTGGAATTTCAAGTTCTAATTCTTCATGAGAATCCATTATGTCTACATTAAAATATTTACTCCATTCATGTTCATCCATTAATTTCATATGTTTTTCTGTTGTATCTCTTGCTCCATCATAAGCAGTATTACATTCAACTATTGTACCATTTACATATTCAACCATTGGTTTTAAGAATTCTGGTTTTAAATAATTTTGATTACCTCTTTCACCAGAATGTACTTTTACTGCAACTTTTCCTTTTAATTCAATTCCTAAAGCTTTATACATTTTAACTACAGCTTCAGGTGTTAATTCTTTTGTAAAATATACTTTTGATTTTTCCATATCATTTTCCTTTCTTATTTTAATTATAAATTATTTTTATCTATTTTTCAAATAATACATTTATACTACTAGAACCTAAATCTTCTTTTAAATTACTACTATCTATTATTTTACCAATTCTAGTATAAGAATAACTTGTATTAAATGATTCATAAAATATAACTATACAATCATTACCATATAGCATAATGTCCCCAGTATTTATTTTACTCATTTTACTAGGATTACTTCTAATACTATTATCTAAATAATAATATTTTTCATTTCCATTTAGTTCACTCATATTAATATTAATTGGTAATAATTTTATTAAATCTTTTACTGTATCATTATCTTCAAGTAATACTTCATATTCATTATTATTAATTTTTAATTTAATTTTATCCATACTATCAACACTTTCATTTACATTATCGTTTAATTCATTATCTTTAGCTATATTATTTTTAAACTTAAATATTAAAAATATAGATAAAATAATTATTAAAATTAAACTTATAATTACTATTTTCTTATTCATATAATCACTAATAGTAACTATTCAGACTAAGTCATGTCAAAACGAGAGCATTATAAAAAATTAGCTCTCTTTTTAATTAAATAAGGTT
>CANRBS010000029.1 GCA_947628895.1 uncultured Bacilli bacterium | reverse complement strand
CATAAATATATTATAATTCAAAAATTACCAATCACATAGTGATTGGCGATTAAAATTTATTTTAATCTTTTTTTATTCTTTTTATGGCTTTCTATACTTGAAAGTATGTTATAAAAGATAATCTAAAGGCAAAATTTAATTTCTATATTTATAATTAATCATTAATTGTAAAAAAATGTTAAATTAAAAAGATATTATAGTTTTTGCTTTTTAATAAATTAAATTTATGCTAGTATAATTATAGGAGGCAGCTATGAATAAAAGTTTTATGAATAAAAGTTTTGAAAGCCTTAGCAAAAAGCAGCAAATTATGTTAATAGTGGGAACCTTTGTTGTCACTTTTGGAGGAATTTTTTTATTTGCTGTAATTTCAACAAATATTAGCGATTATAGATTAGAAAAATTATTTACTGAAGAAGAAAAACAATATATGTATAATTATATTAATGAAAATTATGGTAATGGTGAAAAAATTCATATTGTTAGTCAAGAAAATACATATATATCTGATAGTAAAGGTAAAAAAAGAACTGGTATTAAATCAACTATAATTGGATATTTTGATTCTCAAGAAAATGCTTATCTGAAATATAATAAGAATTCTGATAAATATTCTAATGGTCAAATTGAACATCTTTTTACTATTAATAATAGTGATTACAAAAAAGAAGATTTAAGTGGATATAAAAGTAATTAAGGAGTTAAAATGAAAAATAATAATGACGAAGCTTTAAAATCAACTAATTTAAACGAAGAATCAATTAAAAAACCAACTTCGGCAAAACAAAAGTTGGTTCAATCTTTTCTGAAAATATTTAATATTTTAAGATGGTTATCACCTATAATCTTATGTATATTAACTTTTTATGGAGCTTATAAAAGAAAATCTGCTTTAGAAGGTTGGGAAATAGGGTCACTAATAACTAAGTCTTTGACATTATTTATTGCTTTTTCTTTTGGCTCATGGTCATTAAAGAAAATAATGATATTTAGAATAAAAAATGGATTAGAAAAATAAATAATAACAGAAAAATGAGATACTTTAATATAAATAATTGATAGTTATTAAAGTATCTTTTTATTTATTTAAAAGTTCGTTGTATAATATATTATAACAATATGAATAATAGTAATAATAAATAATTTATGTTAAAATAATTATATAGTAAAGTTAAGAAAGGATAATATATGAAAGCATTAATAACAGGTGCCTCTAATGGAATGGGCAAAGATTTTGCAGTTAAATTATCAGAAGAAGGATATGACTTAGTAATAGTAGCAAGAAGTAAAGATAAATTAGAAAGCTTAAAAGATAAACTTAAAACTAATGTAGAAATTGAAGCAATGGATTTAAGTATTAAAGAAAATGCTTTTAAATTATATGAAAAATATAAAGGACAAATAGATTTACTTATCAATAATGCAGGTTTTGGTGCTTGTGGATTATTTGTTAAAACTGATATTGATAATGAACTTAATATGATTGACTTAAATGTAATCGCTTATCATATTTTAACAAAATTATTTTTAAAAGATTTTGTATCAAAGAATAGTGGTAAAATATTAATCGTAGCTTCAAGTGCAGCATTTGAACCAGGGCCTTTAATGGCAACATATTATGCTACTAAGTCTTATGTGTACAATTTAACTATGGCAATTTATGAAGAATTAAGAAGAGAGAAAAGTAATGTTCATGTAAGTGTATTATGTCCAGGACCTGTTGATACTGGATTTAATGAAAGAGCTAAAGTTAAATTTGCAGTTAAATCACTATCTAGTGATTATGTAGTAAATTATGCTCTTAAAAAATTAAATAAAAATAAATTGATAATTATTCCTGGACTAATAATGAAAATAGGTGTTTTTCTAAATCGTTTTGCTCCTAGAAAATTAGTTTTAAAAGTTATATATAATATACAAGAGAGAAAGACAAGGTAAGTTATATGAGAATAGTAAAAATAAGTTCACTTGGTTGTCCATCATGTATTATAATGAATAAAGTGATTAATCAAATTAAAAGTGAATATGATGTTGAAATAGAAGAATATGATTATGATTTTGATGATATAAGCGAGTTTAATGCTGGAAAAATTATGCCTGTTTTTATATTTTATAAAGCTGATAAAGAAATCACAAGGCTAATAGGTGAACATAAAAAAGAAGAATTTGTTAATATAATTAAAGGAAGTAACTAATTATGAAAAAATTATTTTATGTATTGTTAACTTTAATATTATTTATACCAATAACCATTTTTGGTAGTGAAAAACAAATGAATTTGTATTTGTTTTATGGTGATGGTTGCCCACATTGTGCAGCTTTAGAAAAATATTTAAATAATTATTTAAAAGATAAAGACTATATAAGTTTATATAAATATGAAGTTTGGTATAATGATGAAAATGCAGATAAATATGTTGATGTCCATGAAATATTAGATGACAATAGAAGTGGAATTCCTTATTTAATAATTGGAAATACTGCAATAGTTGGTTATGATGAAGAATTAACTCCAAGAAGAATAGAAAGTACAATAAACTATTATAGTAATATGAAATTTAAAGATGAAGTAGGTATATATTTAGGGTTAGTAGAAGATACAAATGAAGAAATAGAAACTGAAAAATATAAAGAAGAAGATGTAACCGTACCAATTATTAATAAGAGTTCAAAAGAAGTACCAATTACATTATCAGCAATATTAATTGGTCTTGTAGATGGGTTTAATCCATGTGCAATGTGGATACTTATATTTTTAATATCAATGCTTCTAGGAATGTCTAATAAAAAAAGAAAATGGGCACTTGGTATTACATTCTTATTATCATCTGGTGTTGTATATTTTTTATTTTTAATATCATGGCTAAATCTAGCAATATTTTTAAATAAATTAGATTATATACGAATAGGTATTTCACTAATTGCAGTTATTTTTGGTACATATTCTGTAGTTAAATTTATAGGAAGCTTACAAAAGAATGATGATGGGTGTGAAGTAGTTGATTCAAAAAATAGAAAAAGAATTATCAAATCTATTAAAAAAATAGTTAAAGAAAAATCATTCCCACTTGCATTACTTGGTATTGTATTACTAGCAGCAGCCGTAAATATTATTGAACTATTATGTTCATTAGGACTTCCAGTTATGTTTAGTGAGATACTAGCAGTAAATGAAGTTAGTTCTACCGCTAAAATTATTTATTCACTTATTTATGTATTTTTCTTTTTAATAGATGATATTATTGTATTTATAATTGCAATGAAAACTTTAGAAATAAAAGTAGTTTCAAATAAATTTGGTAAATATTCACATTTAATTGGTGGAATTATTATGATAATTATTGGTCTTTTAATGGTATTAAAACCAGAATGGCTAATGTTTAATTTTTAGGACATATTTATTAGTTTCACATATAATAAATTAGGTGATATATGTGAAAGATGATATTTTTGAAAGAATAGAAGCTAAAACTAATGTTGATAAAGATACCATAGTTAGTTTAGCTAAAAAGTTACAACAAGGTGACTATAAAAATGAGGAAACACTAAAAGAGATAATACATGAATTATCTTCTATTACAGGAAGAGAAGTTAGTGAAGAAAAAGAAAAGAAAATAATAAATATGATTGTTAATGATAAAGTACCATCTGATATAGAAAAATATGTTTAAAAAAAGTAAACAAAATTGTTTACTTTTTAAATACAAAAAAATGCCTAGGAGGCAACGTACTTAACATACGCTTAGCATTTAGCGACACATCCTAGGTCTTGTAAATATATTTTAACACAATTACTTTTATTCAGTCAATAATATTTTATCTGTTCTTCCCCGTATTTGATCTCCTGGAAATATACTTATTCTAAAATTATCATTTTTTAGTATTGGTAAAACATTTTTTACTATTCTTTTATCTTTAAATGAATTATAAAATGTATTAACAATTAAATCAGCTAGTTGTATACCATAATTACTAGCTGAATCATAATAAGTAACTTTAAATGAATAATTTTCTAAACAAAATTCAGTTTGTAAGTATGTTTCTAAATCATTTAATTTTCCAACACTTATATTTCTATTATCTATGCTTACTATAAACATAATATCATCTTTAATATCTAAAAGTGGCATAATAGAATCTTTAAATAATAATTTTACAGCATAATTAAAAAATATATTTGATTCTACTATTTCTTTTTTCATAGAATATTTTTTAAACACTTTAACACATCCACAAAAAGCATTAATATTTTGCATTTCAGTAAATATGTTTTTCTTATCTTCATCTGTCATATTATAAGATTTAATTTCAGTATTAAGACTAATATTTCTTTCTTCTTTAATATGCTTGTTAATTCTTTTATAATTAGATAATATTCTATTTTTTTCTTCAAAGAAAGTAAAATATCCACCAACAGCAAAATATGCAGTTTTACTATTTTTATGTATAGAACCGCTTTCATCTATATAAACATATATTTTCATATTACTTCACCAAGAAGATTATATAATACTTTTTAATTAAATTTAATATGAAAAAAACAAGCCAAAAAAGTAATAAATTTGATAATTAAATTATAGATTTTTAAATAGTGAAATAATTAAAATAAAGATAAAATATAGTATACAAAATATAAATTTCAATATAATAACCAGCTTAAAATAAAAGTTAATTTTTTGTAAAATAAATGTAAATAAAAATATAACAAATCTACGATTAACTTGTTATATTTTATTTTTATTATTTTTCTTCATTATTAACAGTTATTGATGGTTTATAAAATTCTTTTTGTATTTTATTAGTTGACCATAATAATTGATGGAAAGGTTTATTTACTATTAAATCAAATTCACCAATATATTCATAAACAGTAGGTTTAAATTTAAGCTTAAATTTATTTAATTCTCTATATGGGTTTCTATCACTAAAGTCACCAGTAATACCATATAAATCAATATATAAATATCCTGCTTTTTGATATTCTTCAATTATTTTAAAGTACATAAATGTTTTTACATCTGTTCCTTCAAATTCATTTTTGCATCCGCTCATTACTATTGAAACTCTACCTTGATGTTTTACAATAAAAGCACCACCTAATATTTCTTTTATATTTTGAGTACTCATTTTGTTATTTGCAGTAACTATATCACTAGATATTTTTGCCATAATTTGGTCAGATTTCATTTTTTTATTATAAATATCCATATTATTTGGATTTTCATTAAATTCAGCATTTATTTTATCATTTTTTTCTTGTTCATAAATATATTGCTTTTGTAAATATTTAACATATGTTTCATAGTTAAGCTCTACAAATAATAAGTCTACCATATCACTTTCTTTAAATGTGCTATAAAAATATTTATAATATGAAAGTGTTTTATTTTCTTTATCATCAATAAAAGAATAGAACTTTTCAATATCATCACTACTACCACTAATAAGCCTTAAACCACCTAATTCTTGATTTTTAACACTTTCAGTTAATTCTCTATCTAAAGTATCAAGATTATATTTTTTTAAATAAATAACAGGTGTATACTTAGGAAGTAGAGATTCAAAATATAAATTGTCTTTTAATTTGTCATATCCAAGAGTTTTAAGTTCTTGAATTAATGCTTTGTTTTTAGAATTTATAAGTTTACTTTTTTTATCAAAATCTAATGTGGCATAAGTAATTTCAGGATTTATTTTAATGAATGCAAATTTTTTTAATAAAAAATATTCTTTAATTTTTTTTGTAAATTCTTTCAATAATTCAATATCATAATAATCAATTAAAAATCCTCTTGGTGCATATCCATATTTCATATTTGGACCAATTGATTTATATAATATTAAACTTCCAGCTATCATTAAGTCTTCATGATAAGCACCTATATACATAACTGAAAAATCACTATGAGTCATAAGTGTCCCATATTCTTTAGTTTGAAAGAAATTTTTAAGCATATGTTTATTTGCAAATTCATTAAATACATTAGCATCTATTTCTTTTATTGTCATATTTATTCTCCTTTTATTAAGTTTATTATAGCATATTTAAGAAAAAAATTGTATAATTGATATATAAATAATTGGAGGCAATGAAAATGAGTAAAATAACTGATGTATATGCAAGAGAAATATTAGATTCAAGAGGATATCCTACTGTAGAAGTAGAAGTTACAACAGAAAGTGGACACAAAGGTATTGCTGCTGTTCCATCTGGAGCATCAACTGGAAGTAGAGAAGCATTAGAACTTAGAGATAATGATGAAAGATATTGTGGAAAAGGTGTATTAAAAGCTGTAAATAATGTAAATAAAATTATTAAACCTGAAGTTGTTGGAATGGATGTATCACATCAAACAGAAATAGATAAAAAAATGATAGAGCTAGATGGTACTGAAAATAAAAGTAAACTTGGTGCTAATGCTATATTAGGTGTTAGCCTTGCTTGCCTAAAAGCAGCTGCTAGTGAAACAGGTAAAGAACTATATGAATATTTAAGTTCAAGGGAAAAGAAAATTCCAAGACTAATGTTTAATATTGTTAATGGTGGAATGCATTCAAAAAATAATCTTGATATTCAAGAATTTATGATTGTTCCTAAAAAAGAATCATTTAAAGAAAGTCTTAGATGTGCAAGTGAAGTATTTCATGCATTAAAAAAATTATTAGATAATGAAGGCCTTGCAACATCTGTTGGAGACGAAGGTGGTTTTGCACCTAATCTTGAAAATAATAAATCAGCTTTAAATTATATAATTAAAGCAATAGAATCAGCTGGGTATACACCTGGAAAAGATGTATTTATTGCATTAGATGTAGCTGCATCTTCATTTTATAATGAACAAACTAAAACATATAAATTAGAAGATAAAATACTTACTAAAGAAGAACTATTAGATTATTATTTAGATTTACTTAAGAGTTATCCAATAATATCTATAGAAGATCCATTTGATGAAAATGACTATGAAGGATTTAAATTAATAACTGAAAAACTAGGAAAAGAAATAAACATAGTAGGAGATGACTTATTTGTTACTAATAAAAAAGAATTACAAAAAGGTATAGATATGGGACTTTGTAATTCAGTATTAATTAAACCAAATCAAATTGGGACATTTTTAGAAACATTAGAAACAATAGTACTTGCTAAAAAGAATAATTATACAACAATTATGTCTCATAGAAGTGGTGAAACAACTGATACATTTATTATAGATGCAGCAGTAGCATTAAATATTCCATTTGTTAAAACAGGTTCTATTTCAAGAGGAGAGAGAATTTGTAAATTTAATAGACTTTTAAAAATAGAAGAAGAATTAAATAAAGATAAATAAGAGGTTAAATTTATGTGAATAGGTGATAAAAATGCAAATAATTGAATATGAAAAATTGGATGAATTGATTAATGAATATATTAATAAAAGAATACCTTTATCTATTTTAATAAGTGAATATAATGTTTCTTATAAACAGATAAATTATATAATAAAAACTGTAAAAGAAAATCAACATATTAAAGAAACAAATACTTATACAAAAGAAGATTATATAAATATAATAAAACATATTGAAAATATTAATGAAGAATTAAAAAATAATAATTTACCATATACACAAAAAGTAAAATTAGAGTTTGATAGAGATAGTTCAATAGAAAAAATAATTAGAGAAGCTAAATCTATATTTGATGATACTGTTAATATGTTTTTTAATGATATTGATTTAAGTGAAGATATTTATTCTTATTGTAATGAAGCACTTGCAGAAGTATTAAATAACTATAATTCAAATTCAAGAGTAAATTTTATAGCACTTTTAACATCTAAAATAATTAAAACAATAGAAGCTAATTTTAAAGAAATAAAAGGAATGTCATTTGAGGAATATAAAGATTATAATACTAAAGGAATAATGGATATACCTGAGATTATTGATATTGATATGATGTTAGATAATAATTTATCAAATGATATAAGTGAAGATGATGAGAGTATAGAAGGATATGAAGAACTTGAAGATAAATATTTTATAAGTAAAGATAATGTAGAAGAGGAAACTGTAAATAATTTATCAAAAGAAACCTTAGAAAAAGTTGTAGATACATTACCTCAAGATGAAGCACAAATTATAAAATTAAGATATGGACTTAGTGGTAATGAAATGCATTCATTTGCAGAAATTGCTAAAAAATTAAATATTACAACTGAAATGGTTAGAAATAGAGAATATAATGCATTAAGAAGATTAAGACATCCAGAAAGACTTAGAAAAATATATGATTCGCCTAATAAATCACAAAATATTTCAAAGCAAAAAAGTACATTAAGTGATAGAATATATTTGCAATTAATAAATTTATTGATTCATAATTGTGATACTGAAACTTTAATTAAATTGATTAATTTAGAAGGTGCTAATTGGGAAATGGAAGATTATATTAATGCAAAAATTAATCTATCTAATATATTTAAGAGAATATCTAATTTAAAATTTAAAATGGATAAGTTGAGTGTTTGTAATACAATTAATAAGGAAACAAATTATTTATTTTCAATGCCCTTTATAGAAAAATTAGTAACAGAATATTCTTTAAATAAAAATTTAATAAATAAATTAAATGAAGATTCTAATGAAATGAAATTATAAAATATTTGCACAAAATATAAATATAGTGTATAATACTATTCACGAGAGGAATGATAAAATGGAAACGATATTAATAGTTATATCAGTTTTAATGATAGTACTTGTATTGCTTCAAAGTAGTAAAGCAAGTGATGCTAGTCAAATAATTACTGGTGGTAATTCAATGCTACTTGGTAAGATTAAAGAAAGAGGAGCAGAAAAATTTATAACAAGACTTACTTATGCTCTTGGATTTGCATTTATAGTAATATCATTTATATTATCAATAAAATAAGTAAAAAAGTTCATAAAAAAGTATGGACTTTTTAATTTGTGTGATAAAATGATTATAGAGGGATTATATGAGAGATAAGATATTAAATATTATAGAAACTGAACATAGGAGATTAGATCCAAAAGAAATAATGGATAGAATTAATAAAAATTCAAGTGTTGAAGAGCTTAGAAGTCTAATTCATGAGCTTGATTTAATGTGCAGGGATGGAATACTTAGATGTAGTAAAGGAAATACTTATGTTAAAAATGATATTATTAATAGTCATGAAGATGGAATATACACTGGTATTGTTGATATGCATGAAAAAGGTAATGCACATGTAATTGTAAAAGGTGAAGAAGAGGATATATTTATACCTAAAAATAATATGTGTGGGGCTCATGATAAAGATACTGTATTAGTTAGATTAAAAGAAGACTATGAAAAAAATGATAAACATAAAAAATCGTATAATTTGACAAGTGAAGAAGAAGACCGTAGAAGAGAAGGTAAAATCATTAAAATTGTTAAAAGATCACTTGGTAAAGCTATTGGTGAAGTAATTGATGATAATGGTAAAATATTCGTGCAACCTATTGACAATTCACTTCCATATGAAGTAGTAGTAGAAGAAAATAAAGATTTAAATTTAGTAGATGGTCTTTTAGTACATTTAGATTATGTAGAAGATTTATCTAAAGATAAAGTACTTGCTAGAATTGATAATATTATTTGCCATAAAAATGCACCTGGTAAAGAAACAGAAATAGCACTAATTGCAAATGAGTTTTCTCTTAGAATGACTTTCCCTGAAGAATGTCAAAAAGAAGCTAGTTCTATGCCAAGATGTTTAACAGAAGAAATGATTAAAAAAGGACTAGAAGAAGAAAAAAGAGAAGATTTAAGAGGAGAAGTTATATTTACAATTGATGGTAAAGATACTAAAGATATTGATGATGCGATTAGTTTAAAAATACTACCAAATGGTAATTATGAATTAGGTGTTCATATTGCTGATGTATCAAATTATGTAAAACCTGGTATGGCATTATGGAAAGAAGCCGAATTAAGAGGAAATTCTAATTATTTAGGTAATAAAGTTATACCAATGCTTCCAGTTGAATTATCAAATGGTATTTGCTCTTTAAATCCAAATGAAGATAGATTTGCAGTTAGTACTATTATGGAAATAAATCATTCTGGTGAAATAGTTAACTATAGAGTTACTAAAAGCATCATTAGATCTAAAAAGAAAATGAATTATGATGCAGTTGAAGATATATTAGAAGATAAAACTACAGAAGATACAGTTGGTTATGATACATTAAAATATACTCTTAAAGATACTGATACTCTTGATAGTGTTGCCTTTGATAATAGTATGACTAGTGAAGAATTGTTATCTTATAATAAAGATATAGAATTTAAAAGTGGAAATGAAATAAATATTCCATGTAGTAATATTCTTAAAAATATGAATATTTTATCAAAAAAATTATCAAATTATAAATATAAAAGAGGAGAAATTACTTTTGAAAGTGATGAAACTTATAATAAATTTGATGATGAAGATAATATAATTGATATTTATCCAAGAATACAAAGAGCCGCAGAAAAGTTAATCGAAAACTTTATGATAGCTAATAATGAGTCTATCGCAGACTTTTTAGAGAAATATGAAGTAGCAACATATAGAATTCATGAAATGCCATTACAAAAGAAAATAGAAGATTTTATGAATTTTCTTGAATTACTTGGAATACATTATCCAGGTAAAATGAATACAGAAAATGTATCTAGTAGAGATTGTCAAAAATTACTTGAATATTTAAAAGATAGACAAGAATATAAAATACTTAATAAAAAATTATTAAGAAGTATGCAAAAAGCTAGATATTCTACTACTAATATGGGACATTTTGGTATAGCTAGTCCTAAATATACACATTTTACTTCTCCAATTAGAAGATTTGATGATTTATTAAATCATACAAGTGTAACACAAATATTAAATAGTAGTAGATTAGAAAGTAAATGGATAAAATCATGGACAGCATATCTTACTACAATTTGTGATTATATATCTGATTGTGAAAGAAATAGTGAAAAATGTGAAAGAGCTGTTGATGATATGTTAAAAGCATCTTATATGACTAATCACATTGGAGAAGAATTTGAAGCAACAGTAGATTCAATATTATCTACTTCATTCTTTGTACAAACTGATAAATATATTGAAGGTAGAGTAGATACAATAGAAAAGAATGATAGAGAAATTGGTATTTTAGGATACTATGAATATGATGAAAGATTATCTGCATATACAAGAAATGGTAGAGTAGATTTAAGATATGGAGATAGAGTACTAGTTAGATGTATTAATGCTGATGTTGAAAATAGAGAAGTAGACTTTTCACTTGTAAGGAAGTTATAATATGGAAATTTTAAATAGAAAAGCAAGTCATAATTATTTTATAAAAGATAGATATGAAGCAGGTATTGAACTTAAAGGTACTGAAATTAAAAGTATTAGAAAAGGTAGTGCTAATATAAGTGATGCATATGCTAGAATTAAAAACAATGAAGTATTTTTAACAAATATGTATATTGCTAAATATGAAGAAGGTAATAGATTTAATCATGATGAAAGAAGAGAAAGAAAGCTTTTATTACATAAAAAAGAAATACTTAAAATTAATCATGAAATAATAACTAATAGATATACATTAATACCACTTAAATTATATTTTAAGAAAAATAAAGTTAAAATAGAACTTGGTGTATGTCAAGGTAAAAAATTATATGATAAAAGAGAAGCGGTAAAACAAAAAGATATGAAAAGACAAGAATATTTAAAGTATTAAGTTAATATAATATTTTAGGTGAACATATGAAAAAACAGGTACCTAAAATATTTGTTAACAAAATAGATAAAATACATAATAATAAAGAAGTATATTATTCATATAAAGATGATAATAGTGAAGAGGTTATTCCAAAAGAAGAAGTTACTATAAATGAATATGATATGCAAAATAAATTAAATCAATTATTTAGAGCTAATGATTTTATTTATAAAAAGAAATTTCATATTAAAACTAAATACGGTGAAGGAGACTACACTATTATATCTAAAAGTTATGATTATTTACTCACTATTAATGGTGAAAAAATATATATAAATAATATATTAGATATTTATTAAAAAACACTTGAATTAAATAATTATTTATGATAATATTTAATTACACAAAGAAGTGTTTTTTTTTGGAGGGATTTTTGTGAAAGGAATTAAAAAGTTTTTTAAAGGTGTTAAAAAAGAAGCAATAGCATCAAGATGGCCAGATGGAAAAAGCTTAGTTAAATATTCATGTATAACAGTAGCTATGCTTGCATTCTTTGGTGTATTCTTTTATGTACTTGATGCAATATTTGCACTAGTAAGGGGGTTATTCTAATGGAAGAAGAAAAAAAATTATGGTATGTTGTTAATGCATATAGTGGACATGAACAAAAAGTTAAAGACTACCTAGAATCAAGACGTGAAAGTATGGGTATGGAAAATAACATTTTTAGAGTTATTATTCCAGAAAGAACTGAAATTGAAGTAAAAGATGGAGTTAAAAAAGAAAAGGTTCGTAAAATGTTTCCAGGATATGTTCTTATTGAAATGATTATGTCTGATGAAGCATGGTATGTTGTTCGTAATACACCAGGTGTTACTGGATTTATTGGATCATCTGGAAAAGGAGCTAAACCAATTCCACTATCAGATGAAGAAGTTAAGAAATTTATTGGTGATGGAGAAGAAAAAGCTAAACCTATTAATACTGATGTTGAAGTAGGAGATACTGTTTCAATTATAGATGGACCATTTAAAGGAATGTCTGGTAAGATTGAAAGTGAAGATAAAGAAAATGAAAAACTTACTGTATTAATAGACTTATTTGGACAAGAAACACCTGTTGAAGTAGATTTAATTCAAGTAACAAAAATGTAATAAAATTTAAATTATGGAAAAAGGTAAAATTAGAAAATTACAAAAAGATCTTTCAGATGAATTAAGAATGGTTGAAGAATATTTCATAAAATCAGCTGAAGAAAATACAGAAAAACATATATCTGACTATTTAGAACTAGAACCTTCTTATAATGGTAGTTATATATGTGCAGATTTATTTAAAGAAACATTTAAGGAATATTCTAATAGTATTGAATCTAGAATGAAATTTGCAGAAATTGTACATAATTCTGCTGCAGTTTTGTCAGATGAGTTATTCCATAAAATGGCATCTTCTGGAAAAATGAAAAAATGTATCTTTTTATCAGGAGTACCTGGTGCTGGAAAATCATTTTTAATACAATCTTTGTATTTATCAGGTGAAATTGATAAAGAAACAATGGTATTTGAAGGTGATATATCTTCACCAAGTATTTTAGAAAAAATGGATTTTGCAAAAAAGAATAATCTTGATCTTTATATTATAATTGTAAATCCTACTATAGAATTAGCACAAAGAAATGCTATAGAGAGACATTTTGAATTAGGAAGAGGTGCTAGTTGTGAATTAATGGCAAGAATAATGAGTAAAATACCATTTGCATTAGAACAAATTAAACAGTTATTTCCAAATATAGAATTAGGAATATATAATAAAAACTCTAATTATGATATAGAATTAGTCTATGGATTTGATAATATTAGTTGTTTAAATCAAGGAAATTATGAGGAGTTATTAAGTAAACTTCAATATTATAGAGAAATGATATTAAATGAAAGAAATAATATTAGTGAGGGAATCTATGCAAGATAAAAAAGAATATTTAAAAAGATTATTAGAAAAAGCTAAAGCAATTGCTGAAAAATCTAAAGATCCTATTATTAGTAAAAAATTAAAAGAAAAAATAAAGTATTAAAACTTGCAGTGTCATAATTGACATTGCTTTTTTTAATTTGTATAATTTTAAATAGAAAGTTGAGGTTAAATTATGGAATTAAAAGGAAGTAAAACAGAACAAAATTTAATGGCTGCCTTTGCAGGTGAAAGTCAAGCTAGAAACAAATATACATATTATGCTTCTAAAGCTAAAAAAGAAGGTTATGAACAAATAGCTGCTATATTTACAGAAACAGCTGAAAATGAAAAAGAACATGCTAAATTATGGTTTAAAGAATTACATGATGGAGATGTTCCATCAACTCTTGAAAATTTAAAAGATGCAGCAAATGGTGAAAATTATGAATGGACAGAAATGTATAAAGAATTTGCTGAAACTGCAAGAGAAGAAGGATTTAAACAAATAGCTTTGTTATTTGAACAAGTTGGTGAAATTGAAAAACATCATGAAGAAAGATATTTAAAATTAGTTGGTAATATTGAAAATAATTTAGTATTTGAACGCGATGAAGAAAAAATTTGGATTTGTAGAAATTGTGGACATGTATACAAAGGAAAGAAAGCTTTAAAAGTATGTCCTGTTTGTAAACATCCAGAAAGCTACATGGAATTAAAAGCTGAAAATTATTAATAAATTGCACTAAAATATAGTGCAATTTTATTTTTTATATGTTAAAATTAAAGAGAATAGAAAGAGGTGTATATATGAAATGTGTAGCTATTGCTGGTCCAAAGAAATTAGTTGTCGAAAATAGAGAAGCATTAGTTGGAAAACCAGGATATATTTTAATAGATGTAATTAAAGCCGGAATTTGTGGAAGTGATATTCACTATTGGGTATCAGGTGAACCTAAAGGTTTAGTTATGGGTCATGAATTTAGTGGCATTGTATTAGATAATGGTGGAAGTAAAAAGTTTAAAGAAGGAGATAAAGTAACAGCACTTCCAATTTCACCATGCTTAGAATGTAAAGAATGTAGAAGTGGTAATGTTCAAATATGTGATCATACATGGACAAACGCGGTAGGACTTAGTTTAGCTTATCCAGGTGGATTTGGTGGAAGAGTATTAGTAAGAGAAGATATGGTAAGACGATTACCAGATAATGTAACTTTTGAAACTGGAGCTATGATTGAACCTGCTGCTGTAGCATTAAGGGCAGTAAATATTTCAAATATTAAAAAAGGAGATAGAGCATTAGTTATTGGAGGTGGAATTATTGGTTTACTTACTGCATATTTTCTTAAATTAAGAGGTGCCTCTTATGTTGCCCTTAGTGAAACAAATCCAGCAAGAGGTGAAAAATCAGTTAAATTAGGAGTAGCAGATGAATGGTTTAATGCATTAGATCCAAATTTGCCTAAAAAACTACTTGCTAAAACAGAATGTGGTAATGGTTTTGATGTTGTAGCTGATTGTTGTGGAAATAGTCCTGCTCTTACTTCCGGAATTATATTTACAAGACCAAATGGTAATTTGGTAATGGTAGGTATTTCACTTGGAAATGTAAGTGTTCCACTTGTATCTGCTGTTATGAAAGAGATTAATATTAAAGGTTCTATTGCTTATAAGCCAGTAGAATTTGATGCTGTTATTAAACTTGTTAGTGATAAAAAAATAAATTTAGAAAAGTTTATAGATGATATTGTAACTCTTGAAGATGTTCAACATTCATTTGAAAGACTAACAAGTGGAAATGATTCAGCAGTTAAAATATTAGTAGATCCAAATAAACATAAAATAATAGAATTAGATGATTAATAAAATAGTAATTTATTTTAATTAAAATGAACATTAAGAAAATTATATCAAAAATGTTCATTTTTTCTTGATTTAATGGGTTTTTTATGTTATCATGTACTAGTCGATTTATATTTTTAATATAAATTTAAGTGGGAGATTATGGGATTATCGAGACCACTCGCGTAAAATTATCTAAAATATATAGGAGGTGTTTTTCGTGGCAAAGAATGTTGTAAAGAAAATTAAATTACAAATTCAAGCAGGAAAAGCTACACCAGCTCCACCAGTTGGAACTGTACTTGGCCCTGCAGGAATTAATCTACAAGAATTTTGTACTAAGTATAATGAAGCAACTAGAGATAAAATGGGAGATATAATACCAGTTGAAATTTCTATTTATGAAGATAGAACATTTGACTTCGTATTAAAGACTCCACCAACAGCTTCACTAATCTTAAAAGCTGCTGGAATTAGTAAGGGAAGTGCTAAAGGTGCTAATCAAATAGTTGCTACTTTATCAAAAGATGATATTAAGAAAATAGCAGAAATTAAAATGCCTGATTTAAATGCATATGATTTAGATTCAGCTATTAAAATAGTAGCTGGAACAGCAAGAAATATGGGTATTGCTGTTAAAGGCCTTAATGATGCTGAACTTGAAGAACAAGCTCGTGAAGCTCATGAAGCAGAAGCACAAGCTGCTAAATTAGAAGCAGAACTTGAAGAAATGGAAGAAAGTGCTAAAGCTATGGCTGAAGGGGCAACCGTTGAAGTAGAATCAACAGAACAAGATAAAGAAACAGAAGAAACAGAAACAGAAGAAAATTAATAAAATCTCGTGAGAAAATAGATAATCCAAGTACCACATAAGGAGGTTAAGTTTATGAAGAAACATAGTAAGATGTATGTGGAAGCAGCAAATATCGTTGAAAAAAATAAAGAATACGATGTTACTGATGCGATCAAATTACTTAAAAGCTTAAAAACTAGAAAATTTGATGAAACTGTTGACTTAGTCTTAAAATTAAATATTGATGCTAAAAAAACTGATATGAATGTAAGAGGAAGTTTTGTTTTACCAAATGGAACAGGAAAAGCTAAAAGAGTATTAGTTATTACTAAAACTAAAGCTGATGAAGCTAAAGCCGCAGATTATTGTGGAGCAGAAGATATGCTTGAAAAAATTGAAAAAGAAAATTGGTTTGATTTTGATACTATCGTTGCTACTCCAGAAATGATGGCTGCATTAGGAAAATTAGGTAAAGTTTTAGGTCCAAAAGGTTTAATGCCAAATCCAAAACTTGGAACTGTTACTACTAATGTCCGTGATGCTATTAGTAATATCAAAAAAGGTATGGTTGAATATAAGAACGATTCTTATGGAAATGTTCATGTATCAATTGGTAAATTATCATTTGATGAAAATAAACTTGAAGAAAACTTAAGAGCAATAGTTAATGAAATCGTTAAAAATAAACCTACTGGTGTTAAAGGTACATTTGTTAAAAATGTTAGTTTATCATCAACTATGAGTCCTGGAATTAAAATAGATAAAAGTTCATTAGGATTATAATAAAATGAAACACTTCTTAATAATAAAGAAGTGTTTTTTTTGTGTTTGTATTTAACTAATATTCAATTTTATAATTCATAATACTATATTCTGTTATTTTTATATTGTTATTTTTATTATCAATTACTTCATATAAAGTATAATTCTTCTTTTCTTTTTTTGTATAACTCTTAATAGTAGTATCTAATTTATTATAAATTTCTGTACTCTTTGTAAAAAAATTATCATAAGATGAATATTCTTTTTTAGTATTATCATTTAATAAATCATAAGCTCTTTTATTATCAACACTAAGCAAATTTAGAAATTCAGCTAAATAAGAAGATAATTTATTTTGTTCACTATATGATACTGTTGGTAAAATATTACCATTTACAAAAGTGTAATCATTAGAATTTAATTTTTCTAACATATTTTCATTTTGATTTTGACTCAATTCATAAATATTATAACTATTTCCTTTAATCAAAAGTAAATAATTTATATTTCTTTCATAATCATAACCACTTATTTTATAATCAACTATATAACCATTTGCATAGTAGAAAGTTGTTAAACCATCCTTTTTATAATATATATTTTTTAATGTAAATTCTGGATTAATATAATCTTTATCTTTAATGTAATTGTTAATAGTTGTTTGAATTTTATAAAATGTTTCCTCATCTTTTAAAATATAAACATCTTTCTTTAATAATGATAATATCAAGTAAATTATTAATAATGTAGATAATATGGAAATACAAGCTATTATTAATTTTTTATTTTTATTCATAACCTTTTTCCTTTCTTTAAGGTCTTGGATTTGCAGCAGAAACATATTTTTCAGGATCAACTGCTTTACCATTTACACTTATTCCAAAGTGTAAATGAGGTCCAGTTGAACAGCCAGAACTACCACTAAGGCCAATTACTTGTCCTTGTTTAACATGATCTCCAGCTCTAACAGTAATAGTATTTGCATAAAGATGTTTATATGTTGTAACAGTGCCATCTCCATGATCGATTGTAACACTATTTGCAACTAATCCACTACAATTATATTTACCATTTGCATCCGGTTTAATTGAACTTTCAGGGTAATCAATTCTTTCATTTGCAGTAGGATGGGTAACAGTTCCTGATTTAGAAGCTATTACATTTGAATATCTTGCTGCTCCTATGTCAATAGCACCATGTCCACCACCAAGTCCTTGATGAACAGAATCATTTCCTCCAAAATGTGCAGTTAATCCAGTAGCAGTAGGTGTTCCTGGAGCAAATTTAACCCCATTTATTTCTACAATTTCTGAACCACCAATAGGAAACCAATAACCATTTTCAACAGTACTAATATTACTTTTTCTTTCTTCTTCCTCTTTCTTTTCTATTTCTTCTAGAATGCTTTCTAATTCTTCTAATATTCTATTCTTTTCATTTTCATTTTTTAATTTATTAGTTTTAGATACTGCCAAATTAAAATTAGATCTTGATAAACTTTCTTTTGCTTCATCAACTAAAATTTGAGCTTCTTTTACATATGCTTCATCTATTTTTTCTCTTGTTGCATTATTTAGACAACTAACATATGCATTTTCATTAGAATTAATATTGATAATTAAATCTACAAATGTAGGAATAAAAAATACTAATAATGCTGCAACAATTTTAGGTATAGCTGATCTTTCAGCTTTTGTTAATAAATCATTATCATTAGAATATACTGCTTTAGTAAAATCAAGTGATAAAGATATTATTAAAATTATTGGAATTATTATCTTTATAATTTGTATAACTATTTTTATAATTCTTAAAACTTCCAAAACATTAGGATTATCACAAATACTTAATAACATCATACTTCTCCCCAATCTATATTTATTATTTTATCTTTTTAAATTCTGAAAGTCAATTTATATAAAAATTAATATAATGTTTTAAATAAATTAATATGTTTATAAATAAAAAAACCATTAATTATGATGGTCATCTAATGGTTTTAATAATATACCTGTTGATAAAAGCCCACAAATACCAACAATAGCATAAACAATATTAGTAATGATTGTATCTTCACCAAATAGTAGTGATACTAAATTCACATCAAAAATACCAATCATTCCCCAGTTTAATGCACCAATAATTACAAAAACTAGTGCAACTTTGTATAATGTATTCATGATTCCTCCTTACTTTATTATTAGTTTACTCTAAATTGTAATTTCTATTCATATAAATTAATATTATCAATATAATTTAGTGTGAAGGGGGAATTAATATAAAAAAAATATGCTTAATATTAGTAGCTTGTTTATTATTAGTTGGATGTAATAAAATGGATTCTAAAACAGCAATATCTAAATATAAAAAATTACTTTCAAATAATGATACATATACTATGAGTGGTCAAATGGATATAGTCAGTAATGAAGAACTTTATCATTATGCCGTTGTAGTTGATTATAAAAAAGGAGATTATTATAAAGCAACACTTAAAAATAAAGATAGTGAACATGAACAAATAATATTAAAAAATAAAAGTGGTGTTTATGTTATAACTCACAAAAGTCTACAACTTTAAATAATTAAATAAGTTTGAGATTGTATCATTATTAGTGTCTTGTATAAAAAATGAATATGCAAAAAACATATTCTTTTTATTTTTAGAAAGACAGGAGATAATTAATAGTGGCAATTTTTAAAATAGAAAAAAATAAAAATTATACAGTAATGAGCAATTACCATTTAAGGGACAAAAAATTATCATGCAAAGCAAAAGGGTTACTATCTGTTATGCTTTCTTTACCTAGTGATTGGGATTATTCTATTAATGTTCTTATTTCAATTAGTAAAAAAGGTATTAAAGCAATAAGAAATATATTACAAGAATTACAGAAATATGGTTATTTAATTTAAAAAACATCAAAATGATTTAGGACAATTTGAGTACGAATATTTAATATATGAATATCCACATATACCAAAAGGAGATGTGGAAAAGGACATACAAATAAATACTAATAAACAAATAGATAAAGATGATAAAACAAAAATATCATCTTTTTTTATTGCTGAAGAAGATAAATTATAAATAATAAATTTGGATATTTTAAAAATGCAATAATAAGTAATTTAAATGAGAAAATTAAATTGGTGACATAAATGTATATTAATAATAAAAAAAACAAGTCATAAAAATAGTATGAATTTTTAATAATCATACTATTTTTAAATGATAAAGTAGGTTAGATATTATAATTTAGGTAATAGTTATATATGCTTTGTTATATTTTATTCAATTTTTTCTATTATCAATGGATTTTCATTAACAATTTTTAATGAATATTTTTTTTCTAAAATATTTTTAAGTTTTTTAACATTAATATTTTCAAATTCTGGCATACAAGATACAAAATCAATTGCATCACGATATTCATTTTCTAATGTAAAATTTTCAAATAATGCACTATTGTTATATGCACTTGATAAACTTTTAGCAAATAGTTCATATACTAAATCATTAGTGCAGTATTTAATCATATCTTCTACATATGGATCAATAAGTTCATAGAATTCATCATCTGATAGTTCACTTACACAACTAGCTGGTCTAATCATAATAACCTCCTTATTTATGTAACCTAAAAGATTTAATTACTATTAATTTATCATATATAACTTCAACATTAAGTATAAAATTTATTATTTATTTTTCTATATCTAAAAAACCTACTTTCTAGCACTTTATTTCGTCAATTTTCTCTCTTTATTTACAATATAATAATTGTAACTTACTACATAGTTAGTATGGTTAAATTAGAATAAACTTATTACAATATTAGTAAGTTATAAAGAGAAAGGATGTGATGATAATTAAAGTCATTAAATATGAGAATCAAGCTCGTAAAATTCTAGCCAATAATATTATTTATTTTAGATTAAAAAAGAATTGGTCTCAAGAAGATTTTGCAGATGAACTTGGGACAACAACTACTTATGTATCTAATTTAGAAAATGCTAGAAGAAATGCACGAATTGATTACATTGGACACATTGCTGATACTTTAGGTGTTTCAATAGAACAATTATTTATTGATAGACCACCTATTGAAAATCATCGCATACCAAGACGATAAGAATAATTTTTTAGTTATTCTTTTTTAGTGCTATTTTAATTATAATAGATAATAACACTTAATTATTAATTAAAAAGTCAAGTGCAACTTTTAGAATAATCAATAATAAGTATAAAAAGCGATTTATGCCGAGAAAA
>CANRBS010000028.1 GCA_947628895.1 uncultured Bacilli bacterium | reverse complement strand
AACTTTATTTAATTAAAAAGAGAGCTAATTTTTTATAATGCTCTCGTTTTGACATGACTTAGTCTGAATAGTTACAAATATGTGAATAATGTTAATTATTTTTGAAAGTGCACAAAACATGTGCAATTATATTTGAAAGAGTATAAAATAAGGAACAAGGCAATTTATTTGTCAAAAAAGGAGGGAATTTATAAAAAATGACAAATAATTATTGTCAATTAACATATGAGGAAAGACAAAATATTGAAGATTTATTAAATAATGGTAAAAAAATAACATACATATCAAAAAAATTAAATAGATCTCATTCAACTATTATAAGAGAAATTGAAAGAAATAAAATTTATTCTAAACCTTCTTCATGGAATAATTATCATGCAAGATGTAAAAATTTTTCTATTTGTAATAGATTAGATAAATATATGTGTGATGAAAAGAAAGAATGTTTTGTAAGAAATACATGTGATAGATTAAATAAATCTCCACATGTATGTAATGGTTGTAAATCAAGAAGTGGTTGTAGAAAAGAAAGATTTACTTATTATGCAAAAGATGCTAATAACTTATATAAAGAATCTATAAGTGATTGTAAAAAAGGTGTTGATTTAACTCAGGAAGATGTTTTTAATATTAATAATTTAATTACTCCACTTATAATGAAAGGACAAACTGTTAATCATGTTTATATTAATCATCCTGATATTTTAAATTTTTCTAAAACTTCTTTCTATAATTATGTATCATTAGGTTTATTTGAATTTAAACCTTCTAATCTTCCCAGAATGGTAAAGTATAAAAAAAGGAAAAAGATTAAAAGAAGATCTAGAAAAGAACGTGAAATTTTAAATGGTAGAACTTATTCAGATTTTGTTAATTTTATTTTTAACAATCCTGATGCAGAAATTACTGAAATGGATACTGTTGAAGGTCTTAAATCTGATTCTAAATGCTTATTAACTATTTTTTTCAGAAAGTCTAACTTTATGCTCATTTTCTTATTAGAAAGTCAAACTTCTGATGAGGTTACAAAAGTATTTGATTATCTTCAAAAAACTTTACCTCAAAATGTCTATAAAAAATTATTCCAAGTTATTCTTACAGATAATGGACATGAGTTTTTTGATGTTATTAATATTGAATGTAACCATACTACTGGTGAAAGAATTACTAATGTATTTTATTGTGATCCTTCTGCTTCTTATCAAAAAGGCGGGATTGAAAAAAATCACGAATTCATTAGATATGTTTTACCTAAGAAAACTTCTTTTAAAGATTTAACACAAGATGATTGTAATATTCTTATGAACAATATTAATAGTCTTTGTAGGGAATCTCTTAACAATAATTGTCCTTATAAAGCAATGTTGTTTATGTGTGATGAAGATATTTTACATTTATTAAATTGTTTTTATATTGAACCTGATCAGGTTCAACTTAACAAAAAATTATTAAAAAAATAGCTATCTATAAATTTTAAAATTTATAGATAGCACTGACAAATAAATTGCCAAAAACCTACAAAATAAAATTACAAGAATGTGCACTTTCATTTTTAAAGCCAACTATTCTTGAGTTTTGTTATGCAATAAAAATTGCTTTAACATTGTTAATATATCATATTTTTTTATTTTTGTTAATATTTTTTATTCATTTTTGTGCAATTTTATTGGGAATTTCTTTGCATTTTAAAAAGTACACATTTTTGTGCACTTTTATTTTAATTTAACCAATATGTGAATAATTAGTAAAAATGTCTCTAATTTTTTTACGAATAATTAGTGAAAATGTCTCCAGTAAAAATAAGTATAATTTGCTAATAATTAGTGAAAATGTCCGTATTTAAATTATTGACATTTTATTAATAATTAATATAATAGTGATTGTTATTTAAGGGGATATGGCAACACTGAGGAGTGACCAGAGCACTTAAATAATGCTAAGCAAAAAAGATATATATTTCTTTTTTGAAAGCCCTAAGCGATAAACCTTGGGGTTTGGGGCAAAGCCCCAATATTAATGTTTGAGCATCATATTTTTTCGCCAAGGATGATTTGCAGGTGGAATATATTTGTGATGTTCTTTTTTTTGCTGTTCAATTTCAGATTCTTTTTTCATAACTGAATCTCGATTTTCTAATTTTAATAATTGATAAAAATGATTTTCAATTTCACACCAATAATCCCCATCATAATTAATTATTAAAGTACATTTAGTTCCCTTTGAAAAACAAGTGATTTCTCCTGTATTAGGTTCTACCGGAATATAGTAATTGTAGTTGTAACAAATTGAAGAAGCATTATCAATAATCTTATCTTTTCTTTCAGATATTATTATTTTTAATTCTTCTTCTGTATATGTATTTTCTTTCATTAAAGATGTTTTTTCGTCAATCGCATAGGAGAATTTTTTATTCATATACGGGATAAAAATATTATTTAAATAGTCATTAGCTTCATCAATTGTAGTTATTTTTTCATATCTCAATTCAGCAATCAATCTATTTTTGAATGTTCCATTTTCTCTTTCAACATTAGCTTTAGCTGTGGCAACACTGGTAGTTTCTAAAACAATATTTAATCCTTCACATACTTTACCAAACTGTGTTAGGAAAGTCTTTTTTTCCTTATTCTTTGCATTATTGGCAGAGAATGAACTTCTATTATCTGCTTTAATTTTTATAGGTATTCCATAGTTAATTATGATATGAAAAAGTAAAACATAATATCCTCTTGTTATTTCTTCATATTCAAACCATCCAAATAAAACTTTTTTTGTTGCTTTATCTACTGCTAAATGTAAGTAAGAAGCTATTTCACCAAACCATAATCCTTGACTAGCATCCATCTGTACTTCTTGTCCAAATACTAATAAATTATTAGATCTTCTTATATGTGCTTTTTCAGCCGCTATTATTCTTGACTTAAATAATTCTATTTTTTCTGTTTCTACTTCTTCCTTTTCTATTACATTTTTCATTTTTTGATTATAATTTTTCAATGTCTTTTTATGAGCAAGTGGAGAGATAATATCATCACTAGTAAATCGTTTAAGCATTACATCATAGGATATATTATAGTTACCAAATACTTTCTTTTCATAAAACTGTTCAAAATTAAAATCATAAAAACTAGCTAGATATAGTTCCTCTAATTCTTCAATTATTTGCTCATTTATTTTATTTTTATTTTCTTTACCCCGATTACCGTGAATAAATCCACTTTTTCCTTCATTTAAATAAGTCTTTTTTAACCTATCAATTTGTTTAAGTGATAAATTAAGTTCATTACTTGCTTCCTTTCGGGTTATTTCACCATGAACAAGTTTACTAATGATTTCATACTTTTTCTTTTCGTTATCATTTAACATAACTTATACCTCCTTGTCTTTAAGACAAGAAGATATCTTATATTAAAATAGGGACATTTTCACTAATTATTGGTTAATTTTTTGGTATCTTTTTATGGAGACATTTTTACTAATTATTTATTTTTAAAGTAGAGACATTTTCAAAAATTTTTCACAGTTTTTCATATAAATTTAACTAAATACATAATAAAATGATAAATTTATTTATTATACTTTATATGAAAAATTAAATGTAGTATAATATAATTATATTAAAAATATTGGAAATAATATTACTGAATATTATAAAAAATATAAAATATAGCAAAAAAGAATAAAATATAGTATAATATTTAAAACCGAGGAGGGTGTTTAAATAATGGCAAAATCTAAAACTAAAAAAGTTAAACTTAGTAAGGAAGAAAAGAATGAATTAAAAGAACAAAAAAAGATAGAGAAAAAAGAAAAAAAGAATATCAAAAAAAATAGTAAAAACAAACAAGATTATACAGTACTATTTGTACTTCTTGGAATTTTATTAGTTTGTTTTATATCTATTGGTTTTCTATTTTATAAATATTTTTATGCTGGTACAAGTACTAGTAAATATGGAGATAGATTAGACGATATAGATAAATATCCACTAAGTGCAACATTAAAAGATGATATTTCAAGTTTATATACAGAAGAGTCTTCTATTGAAAAGGTAACAACTAATGTAGAAGGAAGAATAATATATATAACAATTGATTTTAAAGAATCTATTAAAGTTGCTAAAGCTCAAGAACTTGCAATAAAATCATTAGAAAAAATAGGTGAGGAAAATTTAAAATATTATGAAGTTCAATATTTATTAGAATACACTGGAGAAGGTGAAAATGAAAATTTCCCAATATTTGGTTCTAAAAATTATAATAGTTTAAAAGTGGTTTGGTGAGTTATGAAGAGTAAAAAAAGAAGAAATATTATTATTGCATTTATCGCGATAATAGTACTAGTATTTGGATTTTTTGGAACACTATATTATATAACTAATTCTGTGAACAATTATTCATTTACTGAAAAAAGATGGATTAATGACAATATAGATAAAACATATGATATTTATGTAGAATCATCATTACCTGTTTTCTCACTTGATGGAACTGGTGTGTTTTATGATTTTATAAATGCACTAAAAGAAAATACAGGTCTTAATTTAAATATAATTACTACTAATGATGATAATGTTATTAAATTAAATAATAAAAATAGTATTGATGAAGAAGACATTGTAATATATAAAGATCATTATATTGTTAGTGGTAGTGGAATAATTAATAAATTATCTGATTTAGAAAATAAAAAAATAGGTGTTATTAAAACAGATACAAATACAGTAAAATATTATTTGACTGAATACAGTAGTATATCTATTAATGAATATGATACTTTTAGTGCACTTGAAACAGCATATATAAATAAACAAATTGATTATATGATTATTCCAATGTATAAATATATAAATGAAATCATATCAAATGATTATGAAATATTATATCATTTAGATGGCCTATATTCTTACTATTGTTTAGATTTAAATAATAAAACAGATGAAAATTTAAATAGCATTATGTCTAAATTTTATTATAGATATCAAGATAAAGCTAATTCTAAAATAAATGAATATTTCTTAAATTTATATTATGATACTAAAAACTATACAGAATTACAAAAAGATTCAATAACAAATGAAGATATATTAGTAGGTTATATTGATAACATTCCTTATGAGGGCATGATTGGCAATGATTTCACTGGTCTTACTAATACATACTTATCTAAATTTTCAAATATGACTGGTGTTACTTATAAATATATTGAGTATAAAGATACAAAAGAATTAGGTGAAGCATTAAAAAATAAAAAAATAGATATTGCTCTTAATTATTACTCTTTAAGTAGTGAAACTTATGATAATAGTAAAACACTTGGTCCAACCGAATATGTTGTTCTTGCTCATGAAGATAATAATTTAGTTGTTAATTCTTTATATAGTTTAGTTAATACTCATGTAGATATGTTAAATAATATGAATTTGAAATACAACATGGCAAGTAAAAATTTATTTGAAATAAATGACTATGCTAGTGTTAAATCATTAATTAAAAATATTAATGAAAACTCAATAATAATTATTGAAAAAGAAGTATATGATTATTATAAAGATTCATCATTGAAAAAATATAGTATTAGATATATTGATAGTGTTAAACTTAATAATTCATTTTTACTTAAAAAAGATAATTCTTCATTAAATAGTTTATTTGATTTCTATTTAAGTACATTAAGTTCAAATGAAGTAAAAAATGAGAGTGTTTTAGGAGTAATTCAAACTCTTAAAAATAATAGAATATTTAATTTTATAGTTAGTAATTTATTATATATAGTAATAGGTATATTAGTAGTTTCATTTATAGTTTATGGAATTATTAAAAAAGTAATGGTTACTAAAAAAATAAAGAAAGAAGATAGACTTTATTATTTTGATGCGATGACTAATTTAAAAAATAGAAATTATCTAAATGATAATATTGATTTTTGGTCATCAACTAAAGTTTATCCACAAGCTATCATAATAATTGATATAAATAAATTAAAATCATTAAATGATAAAGAAGGACATGAAGCAGGAGATAATCAAATTAAAGCTGTTGCTAGTGTACTTATCAAAACACAAAGAGATAATAGTGAAATAATGAGAACTGATGGAGATGAATTTATGATTTATCTTGTTGGTCATGATGAAAAAAATATTGGTACATACATTCATAAACTTAATCGTGAATTTTCATCAGTTTTACCTAATAAAGATTATGGTGTATCAATAGGATATACAATGATATTAAATGAACAAATGACTATAGATGATGCTATTAATGATACACTTGTTAAAATAAGTAAAAGTAAAAATAAATAAAAGTATAAAATAGAGTAAAGGATAAAGAGTATGAAAGAAAAAATAAAAAAATTATTTGATTTTTTAACACAAAAAGAGATAGGAATACTATCTGGTAATCTTGCATACTCTTTCTTTTTAGCTATAATTCCAATTTTATCTTTATTATTTTATTTTTTGACATCATTTAATATTTCAATGGATATTATAACTAATTTCTTAAATGAAACATTTCCAAAAGATGTAGCAAACTTTTTACAACCAGTATTTACAAGTGAAATTACACCAAATACATTTATTACGATATGCTTAAGTATATTTGTTATAACAAATGGTTGTAATGCAATTATTACAACTAGTAATACAATATTTAATTTTGAAAATTCAAATATAATAAAAAGATTTATTAAAGCATTAGTACTTGCTATTATGCTTATAATATTGTTTGCATTTGTCATAATAGTACCTTTGCTTGGTAGATCAATTATTAATTTAATTGGTACATTTACTGATTTTGTAGAAACATATAGATCATTTATTGATACGATGTATGCGGTACTTCAAATACCTGTATCATTACTAGTTATTTTCTTTATCATTAAATTATTATATACAATAGCACCTGATGAAAAAGTATCAAGTAAATATATGAATAGAGGAGCAATTTTTACAACAATTTCTTGGTTATTAGTTACAATTATTTATTCATATTATATTAATAATATAGCAAAGTATAATTTAGTATATGGAAACCTTGCTAATATAGTTATTTTGTTATTTTGGTTTTATGTTCTTGCATATATTTTTGTTCTTGGAATGTATATGAATAAAAATACACAAGAATCAGGAATTGAAAAAACAAATACTATGAAATTAGATGAAATAAGAAAGAAAATGAAAGAAAGTAAATAATTTAAAATAAATTATAAAAATGTTGATAACTCGACATTTTTTTCTTTTTTAAAGTGTTATGTTTTATATGGTGGTAAATATGAAAGTTAAAATAATTGATGAAAGTCATGAAAAAGATTTAGAAAATAGTATTAATGCTTTTTTATCTAATACTTCTTGTGATATAATAGATATACAGTTTACAACTGCAGTATCAGTATTTGGTGAAGAACAAGTATATTGTTTTTCTGCAATGATATTATATAAGGAGTAATATGAAAAAGAATAGTTTTGTAGAGGGGACAATATTTGCGGCTATTTCATTAATATTTATTAAATTATTAGGTGCGATTTATGTAATTCCTTTTTACGATATAGTAGGTGAATTAGGTGGTGCATTATATTCTTATGCTTATACAGTTTATAGTTTAATTGTAAATATTTGTACAGCTGGTATTCCACTTGCTGTTAGTAAAATAGTTAGTGAATATAATACCCTTGAAATGTATGAAGCTAAAGAAAGAACATTAAAAGTATGTAATAAATTTATATTAGTATTATCATCTATATTGTTTTTAGGAATGTTTATATTTGCTAAAGAAATAGCTTATATATTTATTGGAAATACAACAGGTGGAAATAGTATTGAAGATATTGAACTTGTTATTAGAAGTATATCATTTTGTTTATTAATAGTACCATTACTAGCAGTAAAAAAAGGATATTTACAAGGGCAGAAATTTATTAGTGTTAGTACTAATAGTCAAGTTATAGAACAAGTTGTAAGAATTGCAATTATATTAGTTGGTTCATATTTAGCAATTAGAGTATTTGAATTAAAAACTAGTATTGGAGTTGCAATTGCTGTATTTGGAGCTTTCATAGCAGGGGCAGTTGCTTATATATATTTGGAAGTTAAAATTAGAAAAAATAAGAAATTATTAAATTTACCAAAGAAGGATACTCGTGATAAAGTTAGTAATAAAGCTATATTTAAAAAAATATTAGTATTTAGTCTTCCACTAATAATTATTTCAATTACTATAGATATATATAGTATGACTGATTTATCTTTAGTTATAAGGGGTCTTTCATATTTAGGATATACTGGTGCTGAAGCTGAAACTATTGGTAGTGTAATGGCAACTTGGGCAAGTAAAATATGTTTAATTGTAAATGCTGTAGCATCAGGACTTAGTATTAGCTTAATACCATATATGGTAAGTAGTCTTGTTAAAAAAGATTATAAAACTATTAATAAAGAATTTATAAGATCGGTTGGAATAATTATTGTTATAGGACTTCCTATGGCAGTTGGTATATCTATTTTATCTAATGAATTATATACTATATTCTATGGTCCTAGTGCTTATGGAAGTATTATATTAAAGTTATTGCCTTTTTCAATATTGTATACAAATATAAATTATTTAATTAGTATGATTTTACAAAGTTTAAATAAATTTAAAACAATATATATAAGTACCGGTGTTGGTTTATTAATAAATGCAGGACTTGATATTCCATTAATGATACTTTGTAGCAAGATAAATATTTATCCTTATTATGGAGCAATATTTGCAACATTAATTGGTACTACTATATCACTTATAATTTCACTTAGAGCTTTGAAAAAAGAAATGAATTTAAAATTTAGTGGTCTATTTGATATATTAAAGAAAGAAATATTACCAATATTGACTATGAGTATTATTGTATATATAATTCATTATTTAATGAAAGGAATGTTTAATACTAGAATTACTATGTTAATACCATGTATTATTTGTGCGATAGTAGGTGTAGTTGTATACTTCATAATATCATATAAAAATAATTTACTATATGATAGTTTAGGTGAAGACTATGTAAATAAAGTATTAAAAAAATTAAGACTTAAAAAATAATTTTTATGGTTACTAAGTACATAAAAATCTATGAAATTTGTGTACCTAATGTGTAATCTTTTATGGAATAAATAAAAAAAGTTCAATTGATTTTGAACTTTTTTAGCATTAATTAATTTACATTTTGAAATACTATTGATAACACTAATGCAATAGAAATTGCAATTATAAATACATATAATATAAAACTTTTATTTGCAAAACCATAGGGATTATTATAAGGAGTTAAAGTAGGACCTTTTTCTTTCTCTTCACTTTTTACTAAATAATCTCTTAATTGTTTTAATTGTTCCTCATTTAATTCATCAATATTTATCATACCAAGGAATTCTTCTTTAGATAATTCATTATTTAAAAACTTATTAAATAATTCATCAAAACTAATAGCTATTATTCTATTATCACCATCTTTAGTTATAAATTCTGATTCTATTTTTCTTTCATCTTTATTAATTTCAACTCTAAAAACATCATTTTCATTTTCGTTTATTACTATACCATTTTCTCCTGATTTATATATATCACTTATATTATTACCGTTATTTAAATTTTCTATATAATTATACATATTTATTGTTTCATAATTTTTAACTTTATTAAAATTTTTTTCCTTAACTATTTTATTTAATTCATAAAAAAACTTTTCAGGAATTATTTTTTCATTAGGCCCTAAATTAGAAAGTTCTTCTGTACAATAATCCATAGCTTTTTGTGAATCATTTATATCAATCAAATGCACTGTATCAGTTTTATCTACATATTTAATGTATTTTCTATTATCGATTGTTATAATTTCTAAGCGACCTTCTTCAGTTTTACTTTTAAGCATATCAAATGAAATTCCATCACTGACATTTGCACTATGAGTTAAATATTTTTCTAACTCTTCAGTATCATATTTTTTGGCAATTTCTTTTAATTCTTCAATATTTAATAATTTAATGGCATCAGTATTAAATACATAGCTACTCAATCTTCCATCTAACTTTTCATCTAATAGTTTAACTGTTTCTAAATCATTATTTAATCCTTGAATTTCATTAATATTAAAATTAAATTTTCTTGATAAATCTTGTGCATAGTATTCAATCAAAGCTCTTTCTAAATTTCTTCCGTATAATATAGTTGCCATAGAACCATTAATATCAATTTCTTTATAACATTTTATATCCATCAAACTTCCGAGCATATTTCTTGTAAGTTCACACTTTTTTTCATCATTACTACTTTTATTAAGTACTTCTTTTGTAACATAAGAAGTACTATTTAAAAGAGATATCTTATTTTCAGGTATAAAAGTTCCAAATTGTTTAATTAGATGTTCTTTTAATTTAGTTTCAAAATCTTTAATAATTGTTAGATCATTATTCATACTACCATATCCTTTTTAATCTATTTAAATTATATAATAATCCATATTTTTTTACAACTTTTTTCAATTTCATTTTTTTTACACTCAAACTATGTTATAATAATTATACATTTATGTGGAGGTGTTTTTATGAAAGTAATATTTTTACAAGATGTTAAAAATCAAGCTAAAAAAGATGAGATAAAAGCCGTAAAAGATGGTTATGCAAAGTATTTAATTTCACAGAAATTAGCTGTTGCATATACAAATAAAAGTGTAGAAGTATTAAATAAAGAAATTCAAGATAGAGAAGACTTAGAAATGGCTAAAATTGAAGAATGCAATAAAGTAAAAAAATCTCTAGAAAATAAAAATATTACATTTAAAGTAAAGACAGGAGATAAAGATAAAGTATTTGGTAGTATTTCTACAAAACAAATAAGTGAAGAATTATCTAAGTTAGGCTATGATATAGATAAAAAGAAAATTATTTTAAATAATGACATAAATACATTAGGTACACATAAAGTAAGTATTAATTTACATAAGAAAGTAAAATTTGATATAAATGTAGTTTTAACTAAATAGGAGGTATTATGGCAAGAAAAGAACCTCAAAATATTGATGCAGAAATATCTGTTCTTGGATGTGGTTTTTTAGAAAAAGCCGCTTTAGATAAAATAATGGATGAAGTTAGTGATGATATGTTTTATAGTGAAGCAAATAAACTTATCTATAAAACTATGAAAGAATTACATACTAACAATATTCCAGTAGATGCAGCTACTGTGAGTAATGAACTTGATAAAAGTAAATCATTATCTAAAGTTGGTGGAGTTGAATATATTACAGAAATAATAAATTCAGTACCTAGTACTGCTAATTTAAATTATTATATTAAAATAATATTTGAGAAAAGTATTTTAAGAAATTTAATTTCTAAAGCAACACAAATACAAGAAGATTGTTATGAAGAACAAGATCCAATTGTTGATATAGTTGAGAATGCTGAGAGAAATATTCTTGGTGTTTATAATGATAGACTTGGAAGAGACATTAAGAGAATTCAAGATGTTTTACCAGAAATGCAAAAACAAATTGAAACTCTTGCTGAATCAAAAACAGAATTTACTGGTATTAGAACTGGATATTATGATTTTGATAATATGACTAGAGGACTTCAAAATAAACAAGTTATTATAATTGCTGGCCGTCCTGGTTGTGGTAAGAGTGCATTTGCATTAAATGTAGCACTAAATGCAGCAATTCATGAACATAAAAGTATTGCATTTTTCTCACTTGAAATGGGTGTTGAAGAAATTACAAGAAGAATGTTTGAATGTGTTGGTAAAATTGATGGTGATGTATTAAAAACAGGTAAATTAAAAAATACTGATTGGAAAAAATGGAATGAAGCAATGAGTGTACTTGGAGATACTAAATTTTATATAGATGATTCTGGTGGTCTTACTGTTAGTGAAATAAGAAGAAAATGTAGAAAACTTAAGAATTCACAAGATGGACTTGATTTAATAGTAATAGATTACTTACAATTATTGTCAAGTTCAGCTAAATATGCAGGACAAAGAGTACAAGAGGTAAGTGAAATATCAAGAGATATAAAGAAACTTGCTATGGAATTAGACATTCCAGTAATTGCACTTGCACAATTATCAAGAAGTGTTGAGCAAAGAAAAGGGGGAGATAGTAAACCTAAACTATCAGACTTAAGAGAATCAGGTTCTATTGAGCAAGATGCAGATATTGTATTATTCTTACACAGTGATGAATATGGAACATATAATGGAAATATAAATAGAAAAATAGAATTATTAGTTGCAAAGCATAGAGCAGGTAATACAGGATCAGTTGATTTAGTATTTAAAATGAATACAGGTTCATTTGATAACTTTGCAAGTAAGGAAGAGGCTTATGAATAAAGAAAAAATGTCTTTTGGGACAATTTTTATTGGATTTTTAATATCTACACTAGTAATATTTATGTGTGTTGTTTTTGAGCCAACTAAAAGACAAATTCATAATTACTATCAAGTATATTTAGGTGGAGATAAAATAGGTCTTATTAAATCTGATGATGAACTTTATAATTTAATAGATGAAGAGCAACAAGAAATAAAAGATAAATATAAAGTTGATAAAGTTTATAGTCCAGCAGGACTTGAAGTTCAAGAAGTATCTACATATAGTAATAAACTTATGAGTGCTAAAGAAGTATACAATGAAATTAAAGATTTAGATCCATTTACTATAGAAGGTTATGAAGTATCTATAAAAAAAGATGATGAGAAAAAAACATTTTATATTTTAAATAAAGATGATTTAGATACCGCGATTAGAAATACAGTTCTTGCATTTGTTGATGAAGAAGCTTACGATAAATATTTAAATGGAGAACAAGAAGAAATAACAGAAGAAGGAAAAGAAATAACAGATATATATTTAGATAGTACCGTATCTGTTAAGAAAACTTATGTATCAACTGAAGAAAATATAATAACAGACCCAGATACTTTAAATATGTATTTCTTATTTGGAACAACTGAACTTAATAAAAAATATAAAGTAAAGTCTACAGATACAATAGAAACAATAGCTTATAATAATGAGCTTGGTGTTAAGGACTTTTTAATAGCTAACCCAGATATAGCAGGTGAAAATGCACTTTTAGCTGTAGGGCAAGAAGTAACAGTAGCACCAGTTGAACCACTTTCTAATATAGTTGTAGAATCATTTGAAACTGAATATCAAAAAATAGCATATGAAACAAAAATACAATTTGATAAAAATTTAAATGCTGATCAATCTTATGTAAAACAACAAGGTTCTAATGGACTTTCTAAAGTTACATTTGCAACTAAAGAAATGAATGGTGTTATCTTAAGTAGTGCACAAGTTAGTAATGAAGTTATAACAGAAGCAGTAGATAGAATAATGGTATATGGAGCTAAGAATGTAGTTTATTATGGAAACACTACTTATTGGGCTTGGCCAACTGTTAAACCATTTAGAATATCTTCAAATTATGGTTATCGTGTTCACCCAATTAGAGGTGAAGAACATTTCCATACAGGAGTAGATATTAGTGGTACTTCTTCTAAAAATGTATTTGCTATTCAAGGTGGTACAGTAACAGTAGCAGCAACAGGATGGAATAGTGGAGCTGGTACTAATATTAGAATAGACCACGGTAATGGTTATGTGTCAGTTTACATGCACTTAAGTAAATTACTTGTCAAAAAAGGAGACAAGGTGGATAAAGGGCAGTTAATAGGAATTATGGGATGTACTGGTTCTTGTACTGGAACACATTTACACTTGACAGTGTATAAAAATGGTAAAATGATGAATCCACTAAATTTATATAAATGATAAAAATAATATGTGTTGGTAAAATAAAAGAAAAATATTTAACTGATTTAATTAATGATTATAAAACTAGAATTTCTAAATATCATAAAATTGAAATAATAGAATTAAAAGATAATGATATAAATAGTGAATCAGAAGAAATATTAAAAATAATTAATCCAAAAGATTATAATATCTGTTTAGATATAAAAGGTGAGAGTTATGGTTCTATTTCACTATCTAATATGATTAATGATATATTCTCAAGTGGAAAAGGAACAATTACATTTATAATAGGCGGATCTAATGGAATAAATGAGACCGTTAAAAATAAATGTGATAAACTTATATCATTTTCAAAATTAACTTTTCCACATGGATTATTTAGAGGAATTTTACTTGAACAAATATATAGAAGTTTTAAAATAATTAATAATGAAAGTTACCATAAATAAAAGTGGTAACTTTTTTTTATTAAAATAAAATTTAATATGTGGATAATATTTATTATATTTATATTTTTGTTTTCAATAACACTTACAATAAAATTAAGATTTAAAAATTATAAATTAGATTTAAAAAATTTAATTAAAAATGATAAATCTGCTTTATTTATGACACTTGGTACTAGACTTGGAGTAGGGAGTATAGTAGGTACATTATCATCTATAATAATAGGTGGGTTTTCATCTGTTATATGGATAATTGTTTTTTCTTTAATATCAAGTTCTCTTATATATTATGAAGCATTATATGGAAATAAATATAAGCAAAAGATAAATGCTGATAATTATATTGGAGGACCATTCTTTATATTACAAAATGGACTTAATAGTAAATATTTAAAATATATAAGTTTAATTGTATTAATAATTTTATATTCATTTTTATTTCAAATGATACAAATAAATTCAATTAGTTATATGATAGAAAGTACTTTAAAAATTAAAAAAATTTATATTTTTATATCTTTATTTATTATTTTATTTATGACAACAAGATTATCTATTAAAGATACTAAAAGTATTATGAATAAAATAACTCCTTTGAAATGTATATTTTTTATTATAGTTTCTATTATTAGTATAATATTTAATTTTAATGATTTAATAAATGGATTTAATTTATTTTTTAAAGATATATTTAATATAAAATCAATTTTAGTAGGAATGGTTATTGGTGTTAAAAGAAGTATATTTATGAATGAAATATTAATTGGAACAACGAGTATTTCTTCTGCTACTGATAAAAATGATATTAATTTATCTATTAAATATCAATTATTTAGTGAATACTTTATAACAATAGTAATTACGGTGTTAATAACTTGTTTATTATTAATTTATTTAAATTATAATACTATTACAAATGATTATAATTTATTAATAAGTAATATTTTCTATTATGAATTTGGTTATTTTGGTAACTATTTATTAACAATAATATTTATATTATTTGCATCCACTGCAGTATTAGGTGGTTACTATATATTAAAAAGTAATATTGATTATTTGTTTAATAATAAAATAGTAAGCTATATATTTAAAATACTTTTTATAGTAATTGTACTAAGTGGTATGTTTATAAAAAATAATTATATTTGGAAATATACGGATATTTTAATATTTATTATGATTATTATTAATTCTTATAGTATAATTAAACTTATAAGGAAGTGTTAAATATGATTGGAAATGATTGGGATATAGTACTTAGTAGTGTATGGAAAAGTAATGGATTTCATAAATTTATGGATGTAGTTAAAAAAGAATATAACACATATACTTGCTATCCAAAATATGAAAACATATTTACCGCTTTAAAACAAACAAGTTATAAAGATACTAAAATAGTAATACTAGGTCAAGATCCATATCATGGTGAAGGAGAAGCTCATGGACTTTCATTTAGTGTACAAAAAGGAATAAAATTACCACCTAGCCTTCAAAATATATTTAAAGAATTATATGATGACTTAGGCATCCAAAATGGAGAATGTGGTGACTTAACACCTTGGGCAAAAGAAGGAGTTCTTTTATTAAATAGTGTATTAAGTGTAAGAAAAGATAGTCCTGCATCTCATAAAGACTTAGGTTGGCAATTATTAACAGATCATATTATAAAATTATTAAATTTAAAAGAAGAACCAGTTGTATTTATATTATGGGGTAATTTTGCAAGAGAAAAGAAGAAATACATTACAAACCCAAAACACTTAATTATTGAAAGTGCACATCCAAGTCCATTTTCAGCAAGATATGGTTTCTTTGGAAGCAGACCATTTTCAAAAGCAAATAATTTTTTAAAAGCACATAATATAAAAGAAGTTAATTTTAAACTATAAAAAAATGAAACATTTTAGTTTCATTTACACATCTAAATCATTATTAAAATTATTAGATATTTCTTTTCCTTCAATTAAAGTTTTTAAATTATATTTTTTAATTTTAGAAACTATATTGTAAGGAAATTTTTTTATTAAATTATTATATATAAGAGTATATTTATTATGATAAGTTCTAAGAGCTATTATATGAAGTTCATTATCATCATAACTTTTAAGTAACTCTTTAAAATTCTTAGTTTCTCTAGTTTTATTATTATCTTCTCTTATTTGTAATATTTCTTTATGACATTTATTTAATATTTTTTCACTTTTAAATGAATTTAATGAATCAATTTTTAATTTTTTAACATCTTCAAATACTTTACTTTCAACTTTATATTTAGTTTCAATAAATTTAATTAATTTTACCGTAATATCTTGTTTATTTTTTAATTTTTCAAGAGCTTCATTTTCAGATTCATTTAATTTATTTAAAATATTACTCAATTTTTCATTAAAGTTTTTAAACAAAATTATAATTAAAACAATTAATAAAATTAATGAAGCAATAATAAGTATAATTAAATTTGATTTAGTCATTTCATTCACCATTTTTAATTATATCAAAAAAATTATTTAATTAAAAGTTTATTTAGCATAAGTTATTGTTTCATCAAATTCTACAAAGTCAACATAAATCATTAAAATTAAATAGTTTTTATTATTATCTATATCATTAATTACTAAGTTATCTCTTCCTGCATGTTCAATTATACCTACAAAGACTCTATCTCTCCATTCAACAGAATCACTAAAAGATGCATGTACTCTTACTTTTTTACCTATATTATTTCTTAAAATATTTTCAATATAGCTTTGTTCCATTGGATATGTTGTATTATATAATTTTGGTTCTTCTGTATCCCTTTCTATATCATTTATAAATACTGGTGTTTGATAATAACTACCATTCATTAATATTCATCCCCCTTTACTAGTATTTAATGATATAAACATAAAATTGTGATAAAAAACTATATTCATAAACTTTAAATTTAATCTAATATATATTATAATTATTATAAGAAGTAAAACTTTAGGAGGATATTTTATGGATATATTAGTTGGAGTATCAAATCATCATGTACATTTAACAAGAGCCGTATTAGATATTTTATTTGGTGAAGGATATGAACTTACTAAAAAAAGAGATTTAGTACAATTAGGTCAATTTGCATCAGAAGAAACTGTTAATTTAGAAAGAAATGGTAAAGTATTAGAAAATGTAAGAATAATCGGACCTGTTAGAAAATATACTCAAGTTGAATTACTTGATAGTGATAATGAATATTTTGGTATTACCGCCCCAGTTAGATCTAGTGGTGACTTAGAAAACACAGAAACTATGACGATAATTGGTCCAAAAGGAAAATACACTGCAGTAGACTCAACAATCGTATCAAATACACATATTCATATGAGTAGTGAAGACTTACAAACATTTAATAGAAGTAAGGGTGAAATAGTTAGTGTTAAATTTGAAAATGGTGTAGTATTAGATGCCGTAACTATTAAAAGTGATGAAACTTGTAAGTTAGAACTTCATATAAATAAAGATATAGCTGCAAAACTAGGTATTGAAACTGGAATGAAGGTGAATATATGTTAAAAGTAGATCATGTCACTAAATATTATGATAAATTTAAAGCAGTAGATGATTTATCATTTGAAATAAATGAAGGTGAAATATTTGGTTTATTAGGTGTAAATGGTGCTGGTAAAACAACAACATTTAGAATGATTATGGGACTTTTAGATATAACTAAAGGTGAAATTACATTAGATGGTAAAAAAATAGACTATAGTGTTAGTGATAAAATTGGCTTTTTAACTGAAGAGAGAAGTTTACTTCCATCTAAAACAGTATTAGAACAAGCTATTTATTATGGAGTACTTAAAGGTTTAGATGAAAAAACAGTTGAAAAAAGACTTGATAAATATTTAAAAGAATTTAATATTGAAAGTTATAAAAATCAAAAAATAAAAGAATTATCAAAAGGTAATCAACAAAAAATACAATTTATTATTAGTATATTACATGAACCAAAATTATTAATTTTAGATGAACCTTTTAGTGGGTTAGATCCAATTAGTGTTGAAATGTTTAAAAAAATAATTTTAAGATTAAAAGAAAATAATACAATGATTATATTTTCATCACATATGATGGAACATATTGAATACTTTTGTGATTCACTTGCAATATTAGTAAAAGGAAAAACCGTACTTGAAGGAAAACTTACTCAAATTAAAAAAGATTATAGAAGAAAAAATATTAAAGTTATCGCAGATTTAGATGAAAAAGAAGTAAAAAAGTTAGATGGTGTTGTTAGTGTCGAAAAAAATAAAGATGAATACACTATTAAAATAGAAGATGAAAAATATGTAAATCCAATATTTAAAAAAATATCTAAATATAAATCCGTAGTTAAGTTTGTTGTAGAAGAGCCAACATTAAATGAAATATTTGTAAGTAAAGTGGGTGAAGCTTATGATGAAGAAGTTTAAATTTTTAACCCGTGAGAGTATTAAAAGTAAAATTAATACTAAAGCATTTAAACTAATTAATTTAGCATTATTAATAATAATAGTTGCACTTATAAATTTAGATAGTATTGTTAAATTATTTGGTGGAGATTTTGATGAACTTATAAATATATATGTTGTTGATGAAGTTGGAGTTTATGATGACTTTAAAACAATTGTTGATAATAGTTATTTAGATGTACTTGAAAATTATAATGCAGAAGTAAAAATTGCTCCAAAATCTCTTGATGAATTAGAAAAAGAAATAAAAGAAGATGAATCAAAAGATATAATAATTAATATTAAAGCCGTAGAAAACTTAACATATGATAATGTATTTGATGTAGATTTTATATCTTATGAATATGTAGATACTATATTATATCAAGATATTGTTAATGCTATTAACACTGTTAAAATAAGTAGAGCTATGAGTCTTGCTAATATTGATGAAAGCATATTATCTAGTGTTTATAAAGGTGAAGAAATAAACAGAATAATGTTAAGTGAAACCGTAAAAGAAAATGAAGAATTTATGGAATTAATTGGTAGTGTAATTACATTAATATTTGTTGTTCCATTCTTCTTATTAATATTATTAATTGTACAAATGATAGGTGCTGAAATAAATGAAGAAAAATCTTCAAAAAGTATGGAAATTATTATATCAAGTGTAAGTCCAGAAGCACATTTTATGTCAAAATTAATATCTGCTAATGTATTTGCTATAGTACAAGGAATACTATTAGTTGTTTATTCTTTAATTGGTATAGTTATTAGAGTATTTACATCATCTGGTTTAAATGGACTTCTTAATAATACATTGGGAAGTACTGAAAGCATTGGTACAATTAATGAATATATAAAATTATTTATAGAAAGTGACATGGCAAGTAAACTTGTAAGTGGTATACCATTATTTATAGTATTAATTTTACTTAGCTTCTTTGCATATTCATTATTAATTGGAATACTTGCTAGTATTACAACTAATATGGAAGACTACAATCAATTACAAACTCCAGTTATGGTATTCTTAATGATAGGTTACTTTCTAGCAATATATGCAGCTTTATATCAAGGATCTATATTTATTAAAATAATGTCTTATGTACCATTTATATCTGGTATATTAGCTCCAGTTATGTATACACTAGGTGAAATTAGTATTTATGGACTACTACTATCAATAGCATTATTAATTGTAGTATGTTTCTTATTATATAAATATGGACTTAAAGTTTATAAAGTAGGAATACTTAATTATTCATCAAGTAAATTATGGACTAAAATATTTAATGCATTAAAAAGCTAAAATTAAAGAGACTTAATATTGTAAATTAGGTCTTTTTATTTACAACACTTTACATTTTTATAAAAATGTGGTATAATTTATAAGCAATTTAAAAGGGGGATAATAAAATGGAAAAAAGAAGTGAAAATAGTAGTCTTGTTTTAAGTAGTATACCAGAAGAATATAAAAAAGAATATTTAGGGGAAGGAAATAATGCAAAATGTTATTTAACTACAAATGGAGATGTATTTAAAGAATTTAAATATAATATGCCTTATTATGACGATATAGTTAAAATGTCAAAATATAAAAGTGATATACTCGTATATCCTGACTTCTTAGTATATCTTGATAGTATAGATGAAAAAAATTTAAAAGGATATTTAATGAAATATATAAAAGGAGATATACTTGCAAATTTAAAAGATAGTGTAAGTATATTAAAATATATAAATGAACTTAAAAAATTAGAAGAAGAAAGTTTTGATTTAAGTAATGAAAAAATAATTTTATATTGTTTACATGGTGGTAATGCTTATTGGACAAAAGATAATGAATTAAAAGTAGCAGATATAGAAGACAATGAATTTGATTATGAAAAAGTCGATTATGATGTCTATAAACAAAATATAATTGAAATTAGTAATACATTTATTCCACCTGTAGTTAAAGAAACAAAATTTAAAGATGACAAATTAAGTGAATATTATTTTTATTCTGCATATTATGGTACATTGAAACCATCATACTTTTTAAACGAAGTTTTATATGCAATAGAAAAAGAAAAGAAGGAAAAAATTGAAACACTAGGAGATATGAAATCAGGACTTAAATTAATTTTAAAATAATATAATTATTCGTGAGGTTCTTATGACAAATGATAAAATAATTGGAATTGATATTGATGATACACTTAACTATTCTTCAGAAGTAATTAAAGAATATATTTTAAAATATGGAAATAATTATTCTGATGACAATTATTTAATAAAAAACATAGATAAAATCATGAGAGGTTTAAATTTTGATGGTGTTATTAGTTTATTCTTTAATGATTATTGTGAAGAAATGGCAAGTCAAATGAAAGTCAAAGAATCTGCAAAAGAAGTAATTGATAGATTAAAAGAAGATGGATATAAAATATATTTTATTACAGCAAGAAGTAATAAGTTTTATAAAAATGCATATGAGTTTTGCAATAATTATTTAAATAAAAATAAAATATATTTTGATAAATTAATAGTTGGACAAAATCATAAATTAAATGTTTGTCAAAATGAAAATATACTTTTAATGATAGATGATAGTATTGATACATGTGAAAGATTAAAAGATAACGGAATAGATTCTTTAGTATTTAATTCACAAATAAATTCTGAAAAAGATACTTATTGTGATAGAGTAGATAATTGGTTAGAAGTATATAATTACATAAAAGAAAAAGAATTAGAAAAAGAAAAAATTTTGTTGCTTGACAAAAATTAGAAAATATTGACTGAATTAAAAACTAAAATCCCGAAGACATGAAAAAATTAGATTATAGAATAAAATTCCCGAAAAATGAGAAATTTTATTCTAATTTTTTTTGTTAATTTAAAAATGAAGTGCAACAAAATAATATTGAAAAAGACATATGAATAATCTATAATATCTTTTCG
>CANRBS010000027.1 GCA_947628895.1 uncultured Bacilli bacterium | reverse complement strand
CCTTTATCATTTGTATCTTTTCCATTATATATCTCTATATTTATTTTTGATAAAATATCTGTTGTTTCATCTTTTCCGTTTGGATATTCATACAAATTTGTTTTCATTGTTAAAAAGTTATATCCATTTGTTGTTATTTCTTTTGTCTTCTCATTTGTATATCTATCCAATCTTAATGTCTTCATATATATTAATTTTGGATTCTCTTCATTTGTTGTATCTGTATATTTTAATGTTGTTTTTACATCTTCATGCATTATATCATTACTTATTTTATCATCATTTACTGTTATTATCTCTAATTTCCTTAATGTATCATTTCCTAGTATTAAGTCACATTCTTCCCCTGTACTACTACATGTCATGTATCTTATTCCATTATTCTTTACTAAATCATTATTTATTACTCTTGATACTGATGAACTATATACTAATACATCACTATTTTCATGTATTTCACTATATGTCTCTCTTAATTTTACTAATGTAGTCAAAAGTGATACTAGTATTGCACTTACTAGTATTATACTTACTATTACTTCTATTAATGTAAATCCTTTTTTATTTTTCATCTTTTTACCTCTTTATTTTCACCCATAATTTTACTATATATATATATATTGCAAGGCATTTAAATAAAAAAAATACTAAAAAAAGTGCTTATAATAAGCACTCAATTTAATCGTTTTTATTTTCTAAATCTTTAAAGTAATAGTATCTTTCTTTTGAAAAATTCATATTTTCATCATATAATCTTTCATACTCTTCTTCATTTTTTACTTCTAGATTTTTATATCTTAATTCATGTCTAAATACTTGATCATAATTTGTAAAATCTGGTTCATTTGAATCAACTGTTAATTTATCTTCTTCTGGATTATATCTCATAAGTAAATTATATCCTACTTCAACTAGTGTTTTTTGCTCTTCTAATTGATTAGATAAACCACCGATTATTCCTTGTTCAATACATGGACTATATGCAATTATAAGTGATGGACCATTATGCTCTTTTGCTTCTTTTAATGCTTTAATTGTCTGCATCATATTTGCTCCCATTGATATTGAAGCAACATATACATTTGGAATAGACATAGCTATTTTAAATAAATCTTTTTTGTTTTCTAGTTTTCCGTTTGATGCAAATTCTGCAATACTTCCAGCTCTTGTTGATTTAGATTTTTGACCTCCTGTATTTGAATATACTTCTGTATCAAGTACCATTATATTAATATTTTCATTACTATGAAGTACATGGTCAAGTCCACCATATCCTATATCATAAGCCCATCCATCTCCACCTAAAATCCATACATCTCTAGATGGTATGTAATCAAGTAATTCTCTTATTTCTTCTGGAATTAAACTTTCTTCTAACTTATTTTTAATAGCATAAGTTAAATCATCATCTTCCATATTGTCTATCCATTCTTTAAATGTTGCTTTTATTTCAGGAGATACTTTATCTTTATATTGATACATTAATTTTTTAATTCTTTCTCTAGTTTTTTTATAAGACATATGTATTCCAAAACCAAATTCAGCATTATCTTCAAATAATGAATTCATCCATGGAATTTTATATGGAGTAAGTGGAAGAGATGCACCATAAATAGAAGAACATCCAGTAGCATTAGCAATTACCATATTTTTGCCATAAAGTTCAGTTAATAATTTTATATATCCTGCTTCACCACAACCAGCACATGCTCCTGAGAATTCAAAATATGGTTTTTGAAATCCAATTCCTTTAACTGTGTATTTATTAAATGGTGTTACATTTTCATGATTATTATATAAGTAATCACTAATTCTATCATATCTTTCATTAAATTCACCAAGAGATAGAGCTTTTTCACCTTTTTTACCAGGACAAGTACTTACACAAAGTCCACATCCAGTACAATTTGCTTCATTAACTGATATATAGAAGTTTTTATTATTTTCACCCATACTTTCAATTGTTTCAGACTTATCTATATGAGATTCAATTAATTCATTATCAGTAAGTGAAAAAGGTCTTATACATGCATGAGGACATACAAATGCACATTGGTTACATTCTATACAATTTTCTTTGCACCATTTTGGTACAAGTTCAGTTATTTTTCTTTTATCACTTGCGGCTGTTCCACCTTCAAATGTACCATCTTTATATTCCTCAAAATCTGATACTTTAAGAAGATTACCCCTTAGTTTTAATACTTCATCTGTAAAGTCCTTATCTTTATTTACATGTTCAGTTACCGTAAATATATTGTTATCAATTTCTTCTAAATATGAAAGTCCTTCATCAATTGCATTTAAGTTATTGTTAACTACTTCTTCACCTTTAGATTCATATGTTTTTTGAACTAACTTCTTAAAATCTTCTAGTTCACTATTTGTATATCCACTTATTTTTAACATATACATACAGATAATATTATTTATTTTTCCTTTTAATGAATATTTCTTATTTAATTCATCTAAATTAGAAACATAAACTTTTATATTTTTATCACGGATTTCTTTTTTATTTTCATAACTTATTAATTTATCTAATTCTTCATCTGATTTATTACTTGATATTAAAAGAGTACCTTTTTCTTTAATATCTTTTAAACAAAAATATCTACTTAAATATATGTCTTTTGATACTACTATAAAATCAGGATTAGTTAAGAAATATGGTGCTGATATTTTAGTTGGACCTACTCTTAAATGAGATATTGTAACTCCTCCACTTTTTTTAGAATCATATTCAAAATAACCTTGAACATAATTTTCATCTCTACTTCCAAGTACTTTCATAAAGTTTTTAGAAGCTCCAACCATACCATCAGAACCAAAGCCAAATACTTTTATTTCTTTATAATCTTTTTCTATTTCAATTTCTTTTGGTTCAATACTAAGATTTGTAACATCATCAATTATACCTACTGTAAATCTTGTTTTAGGTTTATTTGAAAACATATTTTCAAAAACACCATTTATATCTGCTAGTGGAACATCTTTACTAGAAAGTCCATATCTTCCACCATATACTTTTATATTTCTTGACTTTACAGCTTCAACTATATCTAAATATAATGGTTCTCCTATACTACCTGCTTCTTTTGTTCTATCTAATACTGATATAACTTTTACTGTTTGTGGTAATTCTTTAAGTAAGTATTCACTACTAAAAGGTCTATATAAATGTACTTCTATAAGTCCTACGGTTTTACCATTTTTATTTAAATAATCAACAACGGTTTTAACTGTGTCACATACACTTCCCATAGCTACAATTACATGTGTTGCATTTACACTACCATAATAATTAAATGGTTTATAATTAGTACCTGCTAATTTATTTATTTTTTCCATATAACCATTTACAATATCAGGTATTTTATCATAGTATTTATTTCTAACTTCAGTATTTTGAAAATAAACGGCTGCTGTTTGTGATGTACCTCTTGTTATACTTTTACCTAAATTTAAAGATGATTCTTTAAATTCATTTATTTTATCATAATTTACTAATTTTAATACTTCACTGTCTTCTAATAATGATACTTTATTAAGTTCATGACTAGTTCTAAATCCATCAAAGAAATGTAAGAATGGAAGTGAACCTTCAATTGCTGATAAGTGTGATATTATACTCATATAATATGCTTCTTCTACTGAAGAAGATGATAACATACAAAATCCAGTAGATCTTGTAGCATATATATCTTGATGATCTCCAAATATTGAAAGAGCATGAGTGGCAAGACTTCTTGCTGCTACATGTATTACAGCAGGCAACATCTCACCTGCCATTTTATACATTGTTGGTATCATTAATAATAGTCCCTGTGATGCAGTAAATGTTGTTGCTAAACTTCCAGCTTGCAAAGCACCATGAGTAACTGCAGCTGCACCTGCTTCACTTTGCATTTCAACAACCTTAACTGTATCATTAAATAAATTTAATTTTCCTTCATTTGACCATTTATCAGTTAAAGTAGCCATTGGACTTGCTGGTGTTATCGGATATATTCCACATAACTCACTAAATAAATAAGCACCTCTTGCACATGCTTCATTACCATCAATAATATAACTTTTTTTCATATCATCACCATTTTAATTATATATCAAATTTGATATAAAAAAAAGAAATTTTTTAAAACTCTAATATACATTAGTTAATGCTTCTAACTTTAAAAGTTCATTTGTTTGACATACAATATTTATACCATCAATTTGTATTCCATTATTCATATAATATATTTTTTCTTCGAGTGTTTTATCAGATACATAATCTTCAATTAGTTTATCAATATTTCTAGCATAATATTTTTCATCATCAATTATATAACTTAAAACTCTTATATCTAAAATATTTAAAATATTTTTTAATTCATTACTATTTGTATTTACAAAATATACTTTAAAGTTACTTTCATCATATAAATGTTCTTTATCATAAAATAATACTTTATCACTATTAGAGTCTATTTCACCTACATTAAATAAAAAACATAAACAAAATAATAAAAGTAACTTTTTTATAATTATCACCCATTTTTATTATGTAAATTTTTAAAATAATTATTATATAAAAATACTTTTATTTATTAATAATTATTGTTATAATGTTTTAGGAATTAATTTATTCATGAAAGGATGTAAACTTATGAATATGAAATTTATAGGATTTCCTATGAAAGATGGATGTCATGTAAATGGAGCTGATAAAGGAATAGAGATACTTAAAAATCATATTTCTTTTAATAAAATAATTAATATAAAAGAGTATGATAATGATTTAGATACTGTTGTTAATGGTGATTTAAGGTTAGCAGAATGTGTATCACTTACTCAAAAAGATAAATGCATTCCAGTAGTTATTGGTGGAGATCATAGTCTTGCAATTGGAAGTATTGCAGGTAGTGCTAGTAACAATGATAATTTAGGTATTATATGGTTAGATACTCACCCAGATATTAATACAAATGAAACTACTATTACACATAATATTCATGGATATCCACTAGCTGCATCTATGGGATTTGGTCAAGATGAATTAACTAAACTTTTTGAAAATAAAACAAAAGTTAATTATGAAAATGTTGTATTATTTGGAATAAATGATATAGATGAGGCTGAATTTAATTTAATAAATAAATATAATATTAAATATTTTACATTAGATGATATAAATAAATATGGAATAGAAAAATGTATAAAAGATACAATTGAATATTTAAATTCTAAAACCAAAAAAGTTCATTTAAGTTTTGATATTGATTCTATTAATTATAATGAATGTCCTGGTGTAAATGTTCCAAATAGATGGAAAAAAGGAATGGCAAAAAAAGATGCTTTATATGCAGTAAAAGAATTTTTAGAAAAATTAAATATTGTTTCTATGGATATTGTTGAATATAACCCACTTACTGATATAGATAATAAATCATTAGATATTGTATTAGAAACTGAAAAAATAATATTTAAAAATAGTAAATAAAAATGTAAGAAACCTTACATTTTTTTATTTAATCAACATCATCATATTCATCAAATACATTACCAATTACATTTTCAATTATATCTTCAATAGTAACTATTCCAACAAATTCATTATTTTCTTTTACTATTGCAAATGGTTCATATACTGAATTTAAATATAGAAAAGCATCATCTATAACCATATTACTATCTAATTTAACAACGGTTCTTACATAATCTTTTATTTTAAAAGAGTTTTTATTATTAACAATTAAATCTTTTATATTAAGAACACCTATTACGATATTATCTTTAGTAATTGGATATCTAGTATATTTATTTTTAACTATTTTTTCTTTTATTTCATCTATTGAACTTGTTACATCTATTGATACAACATCTTTTTTAGGAGTCATTACTTCTTTTAATGTAACATCATTAAATTCAAATACATTTAGTAATAATTCTTTTTCAAAATCTTCTAAACTAGAATCAATTATTGAATCTTTTATTTCATCTTCATTTGTTTCTTTTTTAACTTTAATTTTAAATAATTTAGTTATAAAATCAGTTGAATATTTAAGTATGTTAATAAATGGTTTAAATATTTTAATAATAATGTTGATAATATTTACCATCTCAAAACATATTTTATCTGAGTTTGCAAGGCCTATTTTCTTAGGTACTAATTCTCCAAATACTAATGTAAAATATGAAAGCAACATTGTAATTAAAACTATTAATATATTAGTAACCGTTTCTTTTGATAGATAAGTTATTGATATTATATCAGCAAGTTCACTTGCAAAGTTTTCTGCTGCAAAAGCACTTGCTAGAAATCCAGATAAAGTTATAGCAATTTGAATAGCTGATAAAAATGAACTTGAATCATTTAATAAATTAACGATCTTTTTAGCTCTTTTATTATTCTTTTTTAATTCTTTATTTAGTTCATATTTATTTACAGATAAAAATGCAATTTCTGTAGCTGAAAACACACCATTTATAAAAATTAAAATTATTAATAGTAATATTTTTATCACATTATCACCTATTAATATTATATATTATTTTCACTAAAATAAAAAGTGGATTTTAGCATCCACTAATTGTACAACTTTGGTTATTTTCTGTTACACATTTAATAACACATTCTAATTTTTTATATGTATCATTCTTCATTTCATCAGTAAGGTCCATATATCCATCAGTTTGTTTATCACTTATTCCTGTTTCTAATTTATCAGCTTTACCATTCATAACAGCAACAACATTTGGTGCATATATTCTCTTTTCTCCTGCACTAATACTATTTCCATCTTCAGTACTAATTGTATAGTCTGATAGAACGGCACTCATAAGATTAATTAATTTGTAATATCCTTCTGTTCCTTCTTTACTTGTAATTACATTACCAGTTTCATCAAGACCGCGAGTATCTCTAATATCTAAAACATCAACATAATATATTTTTTCTAAATTATTATCTTTAGCTACATCTATTAATGTTGAAAGTACACTTCTACACCAAGGACAAGTAGAAAAGCCAAAATAAACTACAAAAGTTTCTCTATTTTCCATCATTTGTGCTATTTCATCAGCTGTTTTATAAATAAATGGATTATCATTTGGTATTTTAACTGTTCTATATTCTTTTCCATTTGAATTTTTTTCATTATTATAAGATTCATATTCTTTTTTAAATTTATATGCATCACTATTTTTATCAACACATCCAGTTAAACTGAAAGTTAATAATAAAACTAATAAAATTGCAAATATATTTTTCTTTTTTAACATCTTTTACACCTACTATTCTCTTTCGTATCAATATAATTTTAAAATATTTTTTTATAAAATACAATATATTAAATATTAATAATTATTTCATTTTACATATTTATAGATTTATATATTTTATAATCATTTTCACTAAAGCAAGCAAATATTACATTAATATTTGGATAACTAAGATTATTTAATGTATTAATGACTACTCTAGCTGCTTCTTCTTTAGGATAACCATATACTCCAGTACTAATACAAGGAAAAGCAATAGTAATTTCATCTAAATTATTTTCTTTTCTATATTCTTCTGCTAGTTTAATTGAATTTATATAACAATTCCTAAGTAGTTTTTCTTCGTTATGTAGTCCATCATTATATACTGGTCCTACTGTATGAATTACTTTTTTACAAGGAAGTTTATATGCATTTGTAATTTTAGCTTCACCAGTTTGACAACCATGTAAAGTTTTACATTCTTCTAATAATTCAGGCCCAGCTTTTCTATGGATTTGTCCATCTACTCCTCCTCCACCAAGTAGGGTTTTATTTGCTGCATTTACAATAATATCAACATTTAACTCTGTGATATCACAAATTTTAATTTCTATATTTTTCATCCTAATTTATCTCCATTCTCTACTTTTTTATCTGTAGTAATTAATACTACTCCATTTTTAGAATATGTACCAAGTACTAAAACTTCTGAAATGATGTTAGCAACCTGTTTAGGTGGAAAATTTACAACAGCAAGAATTTGTTTTCCAATTAACTCTTCTTTTTTATAAACTTCTGTAATTTGAGCAGAAGATTTTTTAATTCCTAATTCATCACCAAAATCAATAGTTAATTTATATGCTGGCTTTTTAGCGGTTTTATTAATTTCAGATGCAATGATTGTACCTACTCTAATATCTAGTTTCATAAATGTTTCAAAATCTGTCATTTATATCACCTAATTAAATTATATCAAAAAATATGCCTTATTTAAAAGACATATTTTAAGTTATTTTCTATTCATTATTATTTATATTTTCATATTCATTTATTTGATTTTGTAATTCATTTATACTTTGATTTAATTCATTAATTGTTTGATTATTGCTATCTATTTCAATGTTTTTTTCATTTAGTTGATTTTCTAAATCATTTATTTTTTGTTCTAACTCATTATTTATTGAATTTAATTCACTTGTATTATTAATTAATTCATTGATTCTATCTTCATAATATTCTTTTTCTTCATCTTCATAATATTTTTTCATATTAGATTTTAATATATTTATATTTTCTTTTGTAGTATAAACATAAGTATGAAGTGTATAATTAGGATTTATTAATACTTTTTTATTTATCAAATTAACCATATATTTTATTCCATCAATCATACTAACATCATCATAACAATAATTATTATAAGTAACCTTATTATTATCAGTATATACTTTTATTTTACAATAAGGTAAATGTTCAAATTCAATTCTTACATCTTTATTATCTGATTCAACATAAGTTATTTCATCTTCTAAATAATATAAATCTCTATATATTAATAAATCTTTATCCATTTTATATGTTACTTCATCTTTAATAATATATTTTCCATCATAACTATCTATTATTTTAAAATCTTTAAAGCTCATAATAGATAAACCTACACCAATAGGTAATATAATAATTGGTATTAAAATATATAAAGCTATATTATTTTTATTTGTCTTTTTATCTAATATAAAATTAAAAGTTATTAATAAAAACTCTATTGTAATAATAATTGTTGCTAGTAGTGAAATAACTACACCTACAAATAATAAACCACTCTTAGCAATAACAAATGATAAAGTAAGTAATACTATTAAAGTAAAAAGTCCAATTAATATAAATATATCTATAATTATTACAAATGCTTTTATACATAACAATAAACATTTAAATAATCCTGACATAAATTTATATTCTGAATGTTTTGGATCTCTTATAATTATTTTTTCTCTATCTCTTTTTAAGAATTTTTTACTCTTTTTTATTTTTTCATGAGACTCATCTTCATTTTTTATTTCATTCTCTTTATTATCTTCTTTTATTTTGATCTCTTCATTTTCTTCTATTTTATCATTATCATTTTCATCTTCATCTTTAAAACTAAATTCATAATAATCTAAATATCTAATTTTAAATATATGTAATAATAATATAGTACAAAATATAATATAAGCAACTAGGAATAAATCTTTAACAAAACCAAATATAGCATAATAGATAGATTCTGGAAATATGCTTAATAAATCAACAATTATTGTATCAAATAATAATTCTTTTAATATAACTGCTACTATAAACATAAAAGCAATAATAACACCTTGTTCAAAAATACATTTTACTTGATTTTTAAAAGTCATTGAAGATAACATATTAATAGTTTTAGTAATATAATTTAAAAAACTATCTATGTATTTATTTATATTTAATTTTGATTGTTTGTTTTTCTTAACCTCCTTTACATTTTGATTTAATAATTCATCAATATTTAAATCAAACATATTACATATTTGTAATACTTTATCCATTTCAGGATAAGCTAAATTTGATTCCCATTTTGAAACAGCTTGTCTTGAAACTCCTAATTTTTCTGCTAGTTGCTCTTGTGATAAATTATTTTCTTTTCTTATCTTTTTAAGATTATCACTTAAATTCATATTTTTTCTCCTTTCTAAGACAAATTATATTAATTTGGTCGGTTGCGGGAAACCAATTTTAAGTTGTTTTTTGTATATTTTCGGTTGCAATTTCCATTATTTTAACAAAATTTAATATAAATTACAATTAATCATTAAAAAAGAACAAATATATTTAAATAATTGTTCTAACAAAATGGTCTATCTATTTCTATAATATATAAATATTTAGTATCTTCTTCTTTTATATTTTGTTTTAAATATTTTACTAAATTTTTTTCATTATAATCTTTTTCAAATGGTACTACACAATCAAATAATATTTTAGTTTGCAAATTACTTTCTATCATACGAAAATCATGAATTGATAATTCTTTATCTAACTTTTCTAAAGCAGAAGTTATTTCATTTTTTATTTTATCTACTTTTTTATTTCCAATAATAACTGGATCTATATGTATAGTTAAATAAATATCTTTTTCTTTAAAATAATTTTCTATTTCATCAAGTAAATCATGTGCTTCAATCATACTAAGACTTGAATCTACTTCAATATGAACTGTTACAAATTCATTATTTACTCCATAGTTATGTATTACTAAATCATGAAGTCCTAAAACATAATCATAAGATAATATTTTATTTTTAATTTCTTCTACGGTTTCTTTATCAGGTTTTATTCCAATAATAGGTTCAAGTAATTCTCTTATCATTTTATAACTACTATAAATTACAAGTAATGAAACTATTAAACCTAAAATACCATCTATATTTATATCAAATATTTGCATTATTACTAGTGATATTAAAATAGCACTTGTAGTTATAATATCATTTCTTGTATCTACCGCGGTTGTTTTTAAAGTAGTAGAATTAATAGACTTAGAAAAATCTAAATATACTATCATTTGACATATTTTAATAATTATTGAAATTACTAAAATAATATAAGTTAGTTTATTTATTACTAATGTTTGTGGAATAATTATTTTAACAATAGAATCTTTTGCAAATAAAATACCAAGTGCAAACATCAAAAGTGCTATTACAAAACCAAATACATATTCATATCTAGCATAACCATAAGGATGAAGCTTATCTGGTTTTTTATTTGAAAGTTTAAATCCAATAATTGTAAGAATAGATGATGCCATATCAAATACACTATTTACTGCATCTACCATAATACTAACACTATTTGAAACAATACCAATAATTAGTTTAATTATAGAAAGTATTGTATTAGTAATTATTCCAAATACACCAGCTACTTTTCCATAAGAATTTCTAACTTTACTATCACTTACATTTTTATAATTTTTAATAAATAATTTTTTTAACATAATCCCCTCTTTTCTAGTGGTCTTTTAATTATAACATTTTATTAATTAAAAAGATAGATATATTATCTACCTATTAATATTATATAAAATAAATTCATTTATTATAATAATGCTTGTCTTATTTTTCTTTCTAATTTTTCAGGTCTAACATTAGGTGCAAATCTTCCAATTACATAACCATTTCTATTTACTAAAAATTTAGTAAAGTTCCATTTAATATTTTTTGATAGAAATCCACCTGTCTCACCTTTTAAATATTTATATAAAGGAGATTCATAAACTCCATTTACATCTATTTTAGCAAATCTATCAAATGTTGTTTTATAATTTTCTTTACAAAATTTATCTATTTCTTCATCACTCTCTGGTGCTTGATTTGCAAATTGATTACAAGGAAAATCTAGTATTTCAAGTCCTTTATCATGATATTTATCATATAATTCTTGAAGACCTTTATATTGCTCAGTAAAAGTACATCTAGTCGCGGTATTTACAATCAATAATACCTTGTCTTTATAATCACTTAATCTTTTTATTTCACCATTTGCTTTCTTTACTGAATAATCATAAATTGCCATATAAGTCCCTCCTTATAATATAAATAACTCTATATAATAATTATAAAAAAATTACATCATTTTTACAATACATATCACAATATTTTCATACATTATTCACTTAATTTATCAGTAACATATACTGTTATATATTTTATTTTGAACGATTTATGAGATTTTATATCTTTTTTTAATTTATTTATAAAATTTGTTAAATTTAAAATTAATTATTTTTCATTATTAAATATAAACATTCCATCCTTAAATTGATAATTATTATTTGTATATTCTTCAACTACATTTTTCCAAAATAAGTATGCTCTATTACTGTTAAGTGATGGTTTTACTTCCCAATTACCTTTATGTTTATTAAATATTTCTATTGCTATTTTTTTACCTATCTTATTTCTTCTATATTTTGGAATAACCATATACTCAGCTATACTATATCCTTTATCAAAAATTTTAGTATATGTGTTTACCATAACAAATCCTAATAATTTGTTAGTATCCTCTTCTCTTATAAAATAAGCTTCTCTAGTTTTATCAGTAAAATAATCATCAAAGTATTTATATTCATATATAGCATCATTATTCATCTCATTTAAATCAGTTTCACTTTCTTCAAAAAGAGAATATTGCAATAATCTATATAATATTTCTTTATTATCAATTGTTACTCTATCTAAATATGTATTCATTATTTTCTCCACTATTAATATTTTTGAATTAGTATATGATAATGATATGATTCTAAGACACTGTTTTGTTTTTCAATATATTCAATTTCCTGATGTATATTAATTATTTTAAAATCTTTGAATAATTCTTTTATTAAATTATAATCAACATAAAAATGTGGTACTTTATATTCAGGTCCCTCTTGCATTTTTAATCTTGTATTTTCATCTATTAAAGGCCAAGAATCTTGTTTGAATCCCCAAGTATCTTTTGAAAGTAATGTTATATAACACTCGCATCCATGTTTCATTACCCTATCTAATTCTTTTATTATTTTTTTCATTCCTTCTGTATCAGTATGAGAAATTACATTTTTACAATAAATACAGTCAAATTGCTCATCGTTATATGGTAATTTAAGCATATCTCCTACTTTATAATCAAATTCTAAATTTTCTTCTTTAGCCCACTCTTTTGTTCTGTCAATAGCTTCTTTACTAATATCAAAACAACAAACATCGAATTTATTTTTACCAAATAAAATTGAGTGTCTACCTAATCCGCATCCTAAATCAAGAAAATCTTTTTTATTTTGTTCTCTCCACCTATTTAGTAAATAATATGATTCTACACTAGGTGTTTTCCAAAATTCCTCCTTTTCATCTTTTACAATTTTCCAATTCCAACCTTTTGACTTTACCATATAAACCTCCAATATATTTATTTTTATATATTAAAATCGTTGTAACTATTTGTTCATTATCTATTTTCTATTTTAATTTTAAACCATCTTTAAATGCATCTCCAACTCTATCAGTAACCTTATAATATCCATGAGTATATGGATCAAATGCTATAGCTGATACTTTTGACATATCAACTTTATCATTATTCATAACTTTTTCATCTACTGATATGTTTACAACTTTACCAATTACACCACAATCCCCATATTCAATAAATTCACATTCCATACAAATTGGAAATTCATTAATAATTGGTGCATCAACCCTCTCAGATTTTGTTATAGATAAACCACTCTTTTCAAATTTATTTGGTGTATTATTACCAGATACCACACCAAAATAATCTGCTTCTATTACATGATTACTATCAGCAATACTAACTGTAAAAGCTTTTCTTTCTTTAATATTTTTTACTGTTTTATGTGTTTCTGTCAAGTTTAATAAAACCATATCTCTTTCATACATAGTTCCCCATGCTGCATTCATAACATTAACACTGCCATCTTCATTATATGTTGCTATCATAAGTACAGGCATTGGAAAAATACCTTCTGTTACTTTAATATTTTTTCTCATATTTTTATTTTCCTTTCTACATAATTATATTATACAATATTGAAAATAACTTCTGAAGTTTTATTTATTACAAAATATCAAAAAAAGTAAACTTTACAAACAGTTTACTTTATTCTATTTCAAATTCAACAGCAGAATAAATATCATCTTCTGATAATTCATGATTATGAAATTCTTCATCCACAGTAAATGATTTAACAACTCTATATTTTCCTTTTGGTAACTTTCCATAAATATTACCAAAATTAGTTACAAATTCTCTATCTTCACCAGGATTTATACTATAAGCTATTGCAATAATATTTTCTTCTTTGATAGCTTTAAGTTTATACCATTTTCCATTTTCTTCTTTTTCTATAACCCCACTACCTGCTCCATAATAATATGTATCATTTGTATTATTATGTAAAATTAATGTTAAAGAAGAAGTAGTCATAGTACCCTCCTTAATACTTAAAGTTATTATATCATTATTAATATTATAAGTTGATTCTTCTAAATCTTTATTTTTTTGTTCTTCCATTGGACAACTATATTTTACCCCTTTAAAAATAGTTTTTTCTTCTTTATTATTACACTTATAATGATTTACAAATAATCCCTTATCAATATAATCAGTACTTCCTCCATCCATATTTTCTCTTATCTTTAATAATGGACTATTATTGAAGATTTTTGCTTGCATTGTATCAATTAGAATTATTCCTAGTAAAACTCCTATAACAATTAAAGTAATTTTTAGACCCTTATTCATATTTCCTCCTTTTCTAAAAATACATTTGTTTTTTTTATTATATTATAAAATATCAAATAAAATTGTAAATACACTATTTTAATTTTTTTATTTCATTTTTAATTAGTTGCTTTGATTGTGAATCATTTTGATGACTATGTTCATAATAAAATTTTAAAAAATATTGATTTGGAATTTTTTTCATTAATTCTCTTTTCATTTCAATTGGAAACATTTTAATCATTTCTTCTATTTCTTCTTCAGTTAAAGAATCTAATATACTTCTTTGTAAATTATTACAATATTCATTATATTTATATTGAAAAGTTTGAGTTTGTGATAATTCCTTTGTAAATGATACTAAAATATTTGTTAAATATTGATTTAATATTGGTATTAATTCTTTATCGCGAACATTAAATTTTAATATTATTTTATTACAACTTATTCCTTCTTTATTTTCCATTTCAAAAGGATATTCAAAATTTAAAGAAAAAGATAAAGGAAAAATAGAAAAACCACTTATAGATGGATAATTAATAATTAAATAAGAAATAAGTTGATTAACTATTTCATAATCAATATATTCATCTAATTTATATGTAATTGGAGTTGAAACCCTAGAATATTCATTTCCATCTAAAAAACCAATAGTAGTAACTGGAGTATTATCATTAGTTATAGTAAAAGTAAAGTATATTTCCATTATGGATTTAATTTCATTATTCTTTCTAGGATATAAAATAGGATAACTTTTTAATATTTCATTTTTTATTTTATCTAATACTTCACTTTGATTGATAGTAATCATAATATAAATACCTTTCTGTTTTTATTATTATAGTTAATTATAATATTTTGTCAAATTAAACTAATAGAATAAATTTTAAATTAAAAAATCAAAATTTTAATTTGACTCTAATTTATTTATTAACGATTTTTATAATAATATACTTTTAATGTTGTAGCTAAATCTTCTTTTGTAATCTCATTTGCTTTTAAAAAATCATTAAAGCAATATATTGTATAATAAGTTTCCGTTTGCCCCGTATATAATGAATCATTTTTTGGATCATTTTCACATTCAATATTTTTAATTTCCGTACTTTCATTATCTTTCAAATTGCAATATTCATTTGTACTTCTATTAAATGAAATTACTGCTTTTTTTGTAATATTATAAACAAGCATATAATCATCAGAATTTGTATAAAAATATAAATATTCTTCATTATTTTCACTGATATAGTATTCAACATGATATGTACCACTATTATAATAAACTGTATCTTCTTTTAGTTCTATGCTTGATTTTGAATTAATTAAATTATTAAAAATGTCATTATATTTTTTTTCCTCTTCTTTAGTTATATTATTATCTAATTTAGAAGAATTTGTGCATCCCATTATATATAATAAACATATAAGACATATAATTAAATATTTAATTTTCATTTTTACCTCCATTATTTTTGTCTTATTTTACTATATTCTTTTTCTTTTGTAGGTGATTCAAGTAAACATATTTTTTTATTAGTAAAATCTATTTGCATATCTATTCCAAAAGGTAAAACTCCTATTGGAGCAGCATGTCCTATATTAACATTATATAAAATAGGTAATTCTTCTTTATTAAATTCTTTTAATACTTTTTTATAAACTTCTTTATATTCTTCATAATATGTTTCATCTTGTGGTTTTCCAACTATAATACCTTTAATAACATTAAATATCCCTTGAGCACCTAAATTTCTTAAATAATAAGTTATTAAATCTGGACTAGGTTTTGCTTCACTTGTTTCTAATAATAATATTTTATCTTTCCACTCATCTTTAGTAGGCCATATTTTAGTTCCAATTACCATTGGAAACACATCAATACATCCACCTAATAATTTTCCAGTTACAATGCCTGATCCTTGTAAAACCTCATATCCATGTTCTTCTTTTAAAGTCTTTTTAGCAACAACTACATTTTTCTCATCCCAAGGAACAAAATCATTTGACCAAGTTTCACTTGATTTTATTTCATAATTTTCACAATCATTAAATAATATATTTTCTACTGCTTGCTTTGTATAATCAAACATTTTTACATATTCACCAAATTCACACATTATTGTTGGTCCATAAAATGATACTACTCCTGCTTTATTCATCATTAAATGATTAATAGTAGTATCTGAATAACCCATAAATATTTTTGGATTATTTTTTATTACTTCATAATCTATGTATGGTAATAATCTTATAGTATCATCTCCACCAATAGCACAAAATATACCTTTAATTGAATCATCTTTAAATGCATCCATTAAATCTTTTGCTCTTTCTTCTGGATGTTCATACACAAATTTGCTACCTTTTAAAGCATTTGGCATAGCAATTACTTCTAAACCAAACTCTTCTTCTAATCTTTTTTTAGCAATATAATATTTGTGAATGAATTCATCATCACCTAATATTCCACTAGATAAACTAACAACAGCAATTTTATCTCCTTTTTGTAACATGTTAGGCTTAATCATTATTATCACTCCTTCAATTTTTATACAATTAACATAAATAATAGTTTTTACTAATTATTTAGGTCTTCTAAAATATCATTCCAAGTTTTAGAATTAATATTTGGAGATTTTTCTATTAACGAATCCATTTTTTTCTCAAATTCATTCTTTTGAAATTTGAATTCATTATATAATTCATCTAAAGATATCTTATTTTTTATATCTTTAATCATTTTTTTATCTTTATTTTTTTCAGCAATAGCTAAACATCTATATTTAACAACTTCTTCAATAGAAAACATTTCTTTATCTATATAAGAAGAAAAATCTTCCTCCATTATTTGTGAAAATTTCTTTGAAGGGGCTGGAAAATCATAGCATAATTGTCCTTCCATTCTTTGATTAACAAAAGGAAAGCTGTTTTTAAAAAACTTCATGTCTTTTATATCATATAATTCATTAACTAAATCTATCATAATAATCATACTATAAATATTTGTAGATCCCATTGTTTTTTGTAATTGTTTAACATTTCCAATTTTAATTGAATAAACTTCAGCTGCTGCAGTTTTTAATTCTAGATAAACTTTAGAATTATCCTTCATTGTAATTAAATAATCAGGAATTGTTGTTTTTGATCCAGCAATGCTAATTTTCTTTTCAACATCATCATAAATAAAAGTATGCTCTGAATCGTTTCCAGTCATCTCAACTGATAAAACCATAGGATTTTTCTTTATAAGTATATAAAATAAATCTTCAATATACCATCCATATAATAAATTTTTTAAATAGTTATATCTTCTGCCCATTCCACTTGGAGCTGTATAACCATCTTTTTCAGCTTGTTTCATTCTATTATATTTTTCTAAATATTCATTATATATTTTATCTAAAGTATCTTTATCTATTAAATCAGAAAACATTTTATTATATAGCTTCCTAACATCTTCAATACTCATATCATCTAATCGTAATTTTGCCATATTAATCCTCCTTTGGCATATTTTTTATTATTGCTTCAATCAATTTAGGTGGAATGCCTTCACCAATGACTTTTCTAATTAAGTTTTCTGAAGCCCATTCTGGAGCTTCCCAATCATCAGGTAAACCAGTTAATATCATTAATTCTTTTAAACTTAAAACTCTTGCATCACTATATGTACCATCTGCCAGTTTTCTACCAGGGTGAACATTATTTTGAGATGATATTCCTCCATTACACATTGTAATAGTTGGTGCTGGTTTATCCCATGATATTCTTTTATATGTTGTTGCAAAACCTCTTATTCTTGTACCATCTTCCTTTTGTGGATAGTATACTTCATTATCAAATGCTGTACAACCAGTTGGTGTATGTTTCATCCATAAAATATGCTTATCATTATGTTTTGTCCCAAAGTGATATTTTATATCACTTTTTTGTCCAGATTCCAAACTAGGTAAATATCCAATTGCTTCTTCTACAGTAATTTGTTTTTGTTTCTTAGGCAGTTGCCATTCTCCAATTTTACTTAACAATACAATTGTTCTTATTCTAATTTGTGGTGTACCATAATCAGCAGCATTCAACAAATTAAAGGAAATTGTATATTCATCAGATAATTCTGATTTTATATAATCAACTATTTTAATTTTTTCACCATTTACCAAAATACTAGTTTTTAACATAGTTGGGACATTTTCTATAATTATATTTTTAGGTTTAACTATTTTTATAAATTCAACCACTTTAATAATTAGAGAATTTCTTGGATCATTTTCATCCATTTTTCCAGCAACACTCATTCCTTGACAAGGTGGAGTTGCTAATAAAAATTCAATTTTGTTATCTAAAGATTTTTTTACAACTTCATTAAATACTTCATCTTTTGTAATATCTCCTGTTACAACATCTGTCTTTGGATAAAGGAATTCATAGAAACGAGCTCTTTGAGGAATAAGTTCATTTGCTACTACTATATTAATACCATTTTTTTCTAAATATGTTTCAGCAATTCCAACATTTGAAAATAATGATGTACCTTTTATCATATCTACACCTCTTAAAATTATTATATCATTTATTTAAAATATTTTTTATTTTTCTTAAACAAGTTTTTATATATTTTGTCGCCTAAATGTCGCCTAGACAAAATCTCATATCGCAAAAGCCCTTTAAAACAAACAAAAATGAGAGAGCTTTCGCTCTCTCTTCAGGGGGCTATTAAATTTTAGTTTTTTATGTATCTCATTAGCATTTTTTATTTTAAAATCAAATGATTTCTCCCATTTTCAATTATTTTAATTTTAAAACTTATTTATATTTTTCATAATATTGCTACCTAAATGCTACCTAAAATATATTTTCTTTATATAGCTACTGATACTATTATGTCAATAAATTTTTCTAAGCATTTTATAGTTTCATCAAATTCTATATTTCTAGCATAACTATTCTTTCTAGAATAGTTTGTCCATTTATCTCTTAGTATCTCACTATTCTTAAGTACATTTAAATCTACAATCAAATCTTCATTAAATTCTCTTTTTTCAAAAGTTTTCTCCACTGCTCTGCTAAATTCAATTTTATTAATTTTATTGAATTTAAATTTATAAATTAAATAAATATCATAATAGTCTTTCATCCTACTGCTTGTTTCTAACTTGCTAAATATAGTTTCTATTTTTTCAGCTAGTATCGTTTCTAAATTATATGACCATACCTTATATACTTCATTTCCTATTAGTGATTCATATTTGTAATCGTTTGGGCCAGGATATATTGGATCTCCTGTAGCTATATCAATATGAAAACTATCTCTTATATTTTCTAACATAAAATTTATTGTAATTCTTAATCCACCATATTCATCTTCATCACGAATTGATTCAGTTTTTAGAATTGCAAATTTTACATTATCATTTAAATCTATATTAATAATTTCTGTTATCATTTTAACAATATTTTCTTCGGTAAATTTTGTTTTTCTTATTGCAGTATCAATATCCATAGTACTTCTATTATCTAATCCAAATAATTTACTCAAATAGAAACCACCTTTTAATATAAAATTATCTTTGTATTTGCTTTTTGATAAACGTTCAACAAATCTATCATACATATAAAATCTCATTACAGTATTAAAATCCACATTTTTTTCTCTAGAAATATTGTTAAGTTTATCTTTTACTGCTTGAGAAGAATTACTCATAATATATACCTACCATTTCCATTACTTTTTTACTTATTCCCATTCTTTTCGCATAATCAGATAGCTTTGCTACATTTTTATCTTTACTTTGAATATATTGTTTAATAGATTTTTTTACTTGTTCAGGATCCATTCTACCTTTTGATCTTATGATATCACAAATACATCTTTCTTTGTCATAAGCTCTAACTTTATTTCCACTTGGTGTTTCAACTTCATTAACACCTATTTCATATATGTCATCTGATACATAAAAAACATTACATTTTTCATTTACTGTACCAACATGATAACTTTGAGGAACAGTTACTGTATAATTATATGGAAATTCCTCTGTCATACCATAAAAATATAGAGCATTCATATGTGAAAAAATAGCTTTTTTATATTTTTGCTGAAATGAAAAATAACTATCCTCAAAAACATTTGGTGAAAGATAAATACCTCTTGAAATCTTTTCAATATCTTTATTTTTTTCCATAATTGACAAATATTGTCTGCTAATATTTAGCGGTTCTATCATTCTTGTAGAAAGCATTCCATTATTGGTATTTATTATTTGCTTTATAGTATCAGTAAATATTTTTGATTGTTCGTTTGGATAATTTATTGATAGTTCCTTTAATGCATTAGACATAGTATTAATACTTTTTAGTTGCTCTTGTAGTGGTTTAAGCGATTCATTAAGTTGTCCTCCTATTTTTCTGATTGGTTCGAGAGATTTAGAAACAACTTTACTAGTCTCAACAATCGGCTTCATATTTTCATTAAGAGATTTTTTTAGTTCTTGCATTGGTTTTGACAATTGATTAAGTTGTTTCTTAATTTGACTCATGGGTTCCTTTATTGAATTAATAGCTTCTACATAATTTTTAAGAACATTACTATCAATTTTATAATTGATTTGCTTCTCATTTTTCATATTAATCCCTTTTCTTTCTTGACAAATACACTGAAATTATATCATTTTTCAGTTTATTTGTCAATAGATTACTGATTCTATTATAATTATCATTTATGTAAAATCTTATATTTTCCTCAAAATTGCCACCTAAAATTTTATTTAATAATCTTACTCATACAAATTTGTATCATATACTTTTTAACTTTTTATTAGCTCTAACTATCATATAGATAGACATAGAAGTATTTATAATACACACAACAAAGCCCATTATGCTAGTCATTATCATTTTAAATTCACTATCATTTGCTCCAAACTCTGAAACCATAGCAACTTCCAAAGAAATCATTGAAATCATAGCAACAGTTAGGTTAATACATTTACTTGATGCTAAAAGTGGACTATGATCTTTTCTATATTTGATTACATTTATAATTGCACTTATTATTAAATAAAAGTCATACATAGCAACTATATAGATAATAAAACCTGCATAAGTTATCTCTTGATTTTGTTTAACTATTAAAACTATCATACCAGATAATATTAAATTTAAAAACAAAAGTATAATACCTGTTAATTTTAGTTTTTTGTATTCATTTTTTAATTGTTTACCAACTTCATTTTTTATATCTTTCACAATAGATAGTTTCATTAAACATAGTATTAAATAATAAATTGCAAAAGTTATAAACCACCAAGACATATAATATATTCCTGTACCTAGTTTAAAAATACCATAAATAAAATGTAATAAAGTTGCAAATGCTAGACTATATTTTGTTATTAAAAGTTCATACTTTTTATACAATTCATAAGTTTTTGATTTTTTAATAGCATTATTACTAAATTCACATATTTTATAAAACCAAATACAAAATATAATTAATGCATAAGTAGATAAAAGATAACCTAGATAAGCAAGAGGTGTATTTTCTAAATGAAAATAAAAAACATAGATAAGCAATCCAAAAGCCAAATTAAATAAAAGGAATCCAATTATTTTATTAGGTGAAGTGTACCCAAAGAAGTAGACAAAGAAAAAAAAGAGAATGGTAACTTCAATAGAAATAATATAAACTGATATTC
>CANRBS010000026.1 GCA_947628895.1 uncultured Bacilli bacterium | reverse complement strand
TATATATATAATTCTAAGTAGTATGAAAAATATATATGGTTTTTAGCTTTTTGGGTGCACACCATATATATATATATATCAAGAGGCACCTTAATATTTTGACATTTAAAAAGAAGAAAAAATTAATTTTCTTCTACTTCAAATTGACTTGTATAAAGTTCATAATAATAGCCTTTATTTTTAAGTAATTCTTTATGTGTACCTATTTCTAATATTTGACCATTTTTAATAACTATAATTTTATCACTTTTAATAATTGTCGATAATCTATGAGCAATTACAATAGAAGTTCTATCTTTCATTAAATTATCCATAGATGTGTTTATTAAATATTCGAGTCTTGTATCAACATTACTAGTTGCTTCATCTAAAATTAATATTTCAGGATTAGAAACTAATGCACGAGCTATTGTTAATAATTGTTTTTCACCAGAAGATATATTATTAGTTTCTTCATTTATATTAAATTCAAGTCCTTTAGGTAAACTTTCAATTAAATGATCTATTTTTGATTTTGCTAAAATGTTATTTAATTTATCATCAGTTATTTTTTTATCATAAACAATATTTTCTTTAATAGTACCTTCAAATAGCCATGTATCTTGAAGTACCATACTAATTAATTTTCTATATGATGTTTTATCTAAATCTCTAATGCTTACTCCATCAATTAAAATTTGACCTTCATAGTTATCATAAAATCCCATAAGTAAGTTTACAATAGTAGTTTTACCTGCTCCTGTTTTTCCTACTAGAGCTACTTTTTCACCTTTATTAATAGTTAAATTAAAGTTTTTAAGAACAACTTTTCCTTTTTCATAACTAAAGTTAACATTCTTAAATTCTATTTTATGATTAAATCTTACAGCATCCAAATACCCATTATCTTCCTCTTCTAAATCTAATATTTCATAAACTCTATCAACTGATGCAATTGCCATTTGTAAATTAGCAATTACTTGTGCTATTACATTCATTGGCTTATTAAAGTCTTTCATATATTGAATAAATGATTGTATAGCTCCAAGTCTTAATTTACCTTTAATAACTGAAATAGAACCAATACCAACTATAATTATATAATTTAAGTTACCAATTGCTTTATTAAATGGTACTGCAAGTGAACTATAAAAACTACTTTTAAATCCATAATCAGCAAGACGGGCACTTTCTCTATTAAATTTATTACTAAAGTATTTTTCTTTATTAAATGATTTAATTACATCATTATTAGTAACGGTTTCTTCTACAAATGAATTAACATTACCTAAAGCTCTTTGATTTAATTCAAAATAAATTTGTGTTTTTTTAACTATATATGAAAGTAAGAAATAAGTAATTGGAATTACTGTTATAGTAAGTGTTGCAAGGAGCGGATCTATTACATACATCATTACAATAACACCTAATATTAATGAAAAATTATATACAAGATCTGGTATTATTTCAGTTAAATTATCAGTAAGTCTTTCAACATCATTAGTAATTTTACTAATAACATCTCCTTTTTTCATTTTATCTAAATCCATAAATTTAATTTTATTAATTTTGTTTATTAATTTATTTCTTAAATCATATCCTATTTTTTGACCTAGGGAAGAAGCCAGAAAACTTTTAAAATAAGTACAAGTTGCATCTATTAAATAACAAGAGCCAACTATACATAGTATTTTTACTATATAACTTAAATCAATTGCTAAATGATTTGAAACTGAATTATACAAGCTATCTGTTGCAAGACCTAAAAAATATGGTGCTAGTGAATTAAATACAGCAGCTAATATACAAAATAATATTATTAATATATAACTTTTTCTATGGCCTTTTATTATTTTAAAAGTCTTAGTTATTGTTTCTTTGAATGAAGGTATTTTTACTTTTTTATTCATAACTTACACCTCCTTCTTTTGAGAATCAATAAATTCTTTAAATACTTTACTAGTTTCAGATAGTTCTTCATACTTACCAATTGATTCAATCTCGCCCTTATCTATTACAATAATCTTATCACAATTTTTAATTGTTCCAACCCTTTGAGTTATTAATATAACCATTTTATCTTTATAATTTTTATTAATTGCTTCTCTTATTCTTTTATCTGTAATATAATCTACTGCAGAAAAAGAATCATCAAAAAGTAAACACTCTCCTCCACTTAAAAGTGCTCTTGCTATTGACATTCTTTGTTTTTGACCACCACTTAAATTAACAGCAGATTGTTCTACTACATAATTATATCCTTCTTTATTATTATCAATAAAATCTTTTATTTCAGCAGTTTCCATAGCATCATTTAATTTATCTACATTATATTTAGCATCAAATAATAAATTTTCCCTTATAGAGCCTTTAAATAATAATGTTTTTTGAGGAGTATATGCAAATATATCTCTTAGGGACTCTATATCATATTCTTGAATACTTATACCATTTATTAATATATCTCCACTTGTTACATCAATATGTCTTAAAAGTAAATTAGCTATTGTAGTTTTACCACTTCCAGAAGATCCTATTATTCCAACAGTTTCTCCTTTTAATATTTTAAAATTCAAATCTTTAAGCATATCTTTTTTAGCATTTTCATATCTAAAATATACATTTTTAAATTCAATACTTTCTAAACTTTGTAATTTAATAGTTCCTTTATTTTTAATAGTTGTTTCTGTATTTAATATTTCATTTATTCTTTTAAATGAAACTATTACTCTTGGTATATTTAATATAATTACAAGTATAATTAAAAAACTAGTTAGAATTATACCCATATATTGAATAAATGCCATCATTGAACCTATTTCTAAAGTACCGGCATTAATATATAATGTTGATACGTATACAATTATAATAGTAGACATATTAATTATTAATATCATCATAGGTTGAACTAAATAAAGTATTTTATTTAAAAATATATTTAAATCTCTATTTTCTGCATTTACTTTATTAAATTTTTTCTTGAAATAATCTTGTTTATTAAATGCTTTTATTACTCTAAGTCCTGATAATATCTCTCTAGTTGACGCGTTTAACTTATCTAATAAATGTTGTAATACTTCAAATTTAGGAAATACTAAACTAAATATAAGTATTAGTCCTAGCATTAATATAGTTACAGCAATAGTTACAATTGGTGCAAGAGAAGAGGCTTTTGTATACCCCATTATTGCAGCACCTATTCCCATTATTGGTGCAAAAATTATAAGTCTTAAGCCAAATGAAAAAGTTGATGTAATATTACTTACATTATTTGTACTTCTTGTAATAAGGGTTGATGCTCCAAATTTATCTATTTCTTTTTTACTAAAACTATTTATTTTCTTATATAAACTATCTCTTATATTATAACCATATAAATTAGAAAATTTACTTGTAGCATGAACTAGTAATATATTTGATGCTAAACCAATTATTGTAATAATAAACATATAAATAACTTCTTTAACGATAAAAGAAGTGTTACTATTTGCAATACCAATATCAACTATATCACTCATAATATTAGGTAAATATAGCTCACAAAAAACTTGCAATATAGAAAAAACTATCATTGCAATTAAATATTTCTTAATACCTTTAGTTAGTTTAAATATCTTCATGTTTACCCTTTCTATTCTTTATATTTTACATAATCATATTTATTATTTCATTCATTATATATATTTTATCTTCTTTTATATATATTTGTCCATCTTTATTTATTAAATAACCTTTTTTTATTGCCTCATCTAATTTAAATTCTTTAAATATATCTTTATTAAATTTCTTTTTAAACTCTTCAATATTAACACCATTTAATTTCCTAAGACCAAGTATTAATTCGTTTTCTACCTCTTCTCTATTAGATACAAGTAATTCATTAAATCTAAATTCACCTTTTAAATATTTATTGAAGTTTCTTGTATTTTCATATCTCATACTATTAGTATAACCATGAGCACCAAGACCAAAACCATAATATTCAAGATTATCCCAATATGTTAAATTATGTTTGCTTTCATATCCTTTTTTAGCAAAATTACTAACTTCATAATGAATAAAACCTTTTTTCTTAAGTTTTTTACATATATATTTATACATCTTAGCATCCAAATCTTCATCTATTGGTTTTACTTTATCATTATAAATCTTAGTATGTTCTTCTATTATTAATGAGTATGTACTAATATGATTAATTCCAAGTTTTAATATATTATTTATATCACTTTTTAATACACTCATGTTTTCTGTAGGTAGTGCATAAATTAAATCTATATTAATATTATCAAAATATTTTTTAGTAAGTTTAATTTTCTTAAATATATCCTCTTTATTATGTACTCTACCTAGAAATTCTAAATTCTTTGGATTAAAACTTTCTACTCCAATACTAATTCTATTTACTTTATTATTTTTAAGTAATACTAATAATTCTTCATTAATATCATTTATATTGCATTCAACCGTAAATTCTTCTAAAGAAGATGTATCAAATATTTGTATTATTTTAAATAATTTAATTAAATTATTTATACTTAAACTAGATGGAGTACCACCACCAATATATATTGTTCTTATTTTATCATTTTCATAATATTCTTTTATTTCTTTTTCTAACATTTCTAAATATAAACTTGCGAATTTATCTGTATATAAAAATTTACAAAAATCACAATAAGAACAAATACTTTTACAAAAAGGAATATGTATATATACACTTCTCATATTATTACCTCAGTATAATTTTATCAAATTAATCCATTAAAGTAAACAAAATAAAAAAGCTAACTTATTTATTCTAAGTTAACCTTTTTTCTTCTTTTTTTATATGGTTTTTCATCTTCATTATCAAAATATTCTTCATCTTCATAATCAAAATATTCATCAAAATCATTATTAAATTCAATATATTTTCTAAGTTCAAAATTAAATTGAAATTTTCTTAATGCTTTTAATTTTATTTGTCTTACTCTTTCTCTACTTAATCCAATCATATTAGCAACTTGAGAATGATTTTTTATACATTCATAATATAATAAATTTATTACTTCTTTTTCTCTTGGACTAAGGGACACACTATCACATAATTTCTTTAATTCATTAAGATATTCTTTTTCTAATATTTTATCTTCTTCCGTATAATCTATTAATTCATCTTCTAAATTTAATCTATCAAATGAACTATCTTTTTCAAGTACTTTAAAATTAATTATTTTTTTATATTTTTTTATTGTTTCAATTTTACATTTTTGAATTTCAGCAATTTCTTCATCACTTAATACTTTATCATATTTAAAATAATATTCTATCATTAGTTGTATCATTTCTCTTATTCTATTATAGTTAAAATAATCAAGTTTAATATCAGAATAGATATTACTATACATATTTCTTTCTATACATAAAGTAATATAACTTAAAAAGTTTTTTCCTTTCTCATAATCATAGCTATTTATACCTTTAATTAAACCAATTGTTCCAAGTTGTACTAAATCTTCATAATTCCAAGCATATGCAAATTTTTTTGCTGTTCCTAAAACTAAAGGTAAATATGAAACTATAAGTTTTTCTTTTGCTAAATTATCTCCTGCTTTAATACTTTTTAATAATTCATTTTGTTCTTCTATTGTTAGTTTTTTACTACTAAATATTTCTTTTTGATAATCATTAAATTCTTTAAAATCTGAACTTTTATATTTTTTTGATTTCTTTTCACTATTTTCATCAATAATATTAACTAAATTTATATAAATATTTTGAATATTACCAATAGTAGTAGTTTCAAATATTTTATTAAATATTTTTCTTCTTTTTATAACATTTATTGTGTTTTCTAATTTATAAGAAGATTCAATTAAACTTCTTAAATCATAATAATTTAAATTTATATTATTTTCATCTAAAAATGTAATTAATTTTTTAAAATTTACAATATTTGTAGGAATTTCATTACTATTTAAAAAGTTATCTTCTATAAATTGTCTTGTTTTATCTATATCATTATTATTAATTACATAAATTGTATCCTTAGTCATTTTAATACCCCTTATATTTTTTTATATTTGGATTATGTCTTAATTTTCTTAATCCTTCTGCTTGTATTTGTCTTATTCTTTCTCTTGTGACACCATACATTTTTCCTATTTCATCAAGTGTTCTTACTTTATCATCATAAAATCCATTTCTATATAATAATACTTCTTTTTCTCTTTCTTTTAAATTTGAATTATTAAAGTCTTCCATAAATTCACTATAATATTCTTTTAATATATTATCATCTTCTAAATTAGTATCATCTTCAAGCATATCACCAAAAGTTGCATCTTTATCTTCACCAACAGGTTCATCTAAATAAATCATTGATTGATTTAATTTTAATACTTTAATTACTTCTGATATTTTTTTATTCATTAGTTCACTAAGTTCATATACATCTGGATATCTTCCATTTTTATAATAAAAGTCATTTGAAACATATTTATAGTTTTGAATATTATTATGTAAATATGATGGTACTCTTACAATTCTTGAATAATTTTCAAGAGAACGAATTATTGATTGTCTTATCCAATATGTTGCATATGTTGAAAATTTATATCCTTTATTTATATCAAATTTATCAACAGCTTTTATAAGTCCAAGATTACCATAACCAATTACATCTATAAATGGAATACCTCTATCAGAATATCTTTTAGCAATATTTACTACTAATCGTAAATTACTTTCTATTATTTTATTTCTAGCAGTTATATCTCCTTTACTTTTCTTTTCATAAAGTACTCTTAATTCTTCATCACTTAATAATGGAAATTTAAGTTCATTTAAATAATCATGTACTATATCTTTAGAAGCACCATACCCCTCAAGTTTATCATAATCAATGTAATTTAAAACTTTTTTATAAAAACTAGATATATTTTTATTTTCAGCATTTATAAATAAATTATTTAATTCATTATCTTTACTAATAATATCAACAGTATCTTTTAATATTTTTGAATTTTCAACTAAAAAGTCAACATCTATCATAAAATATTCATAATTATTTGAATCAATAAAATTAATTAATCCTTTTAAATTATTAACATTTGTAGATAAACTATTTCCTTTTTTAAAATTCTTTTTTATATATTCAGAAATATTATTATTAATTATTAATAATTCATCTATTTCTTCTATATCATTTAATTCATCCATTTTTACAACCCCCATTTAAATTAATCCTTATGATATCTATAGTACTTTCTAACTAATTCTTCATCTATTTTATTTCCCCTAATTACTTCTTCGTTATTTGCATCAAAATTTAATTTTTTATAAGTATTACCAACTTGATAATCTTCTCTATAATTTAATGGATTATTTGCAAATTTTAGAATTTCTTTATTATGTCTTAATTTTCTAAGAGCTTTTGCTTCTACTTGTCTTACTCTTTCTCTTGTAATTTTATATTTTTTTCCTATTTCTTCTAAAGTATAAACTCTATTATTATAGTAACCATTTCTTAATAATAAAACTTCTCTTTCTCTAACACTTAAATTTGCAGAGAAAAATACTTTCATAAATTCTTGATTAGATAATTGTCTAATAATATCATCTTCTATATTATCATCACTTATAAAGAAATCCATAATACTAGCATCTTCATCTTCTCCAACTGATGCATCTAATGAAACTAATTCTTGAGATATTTTTTTCCATTCAACTACTACGGCTTCTGAAATTCCTAAGTATTCTGATATTTGTTTATCTGTTGGCTCAATCTCATGTTCTTCATAGTATTTTCTTTGAAATCTAATCATTTTATTAACTGCTTCAAATACATGAACTGGCATTCTAATAGTTTTGCCTTGTTCAGCTACGGCTCTAGCTATTGCTTGTCTTATCCACCAAGTTGCATATGTTGAAAATTTATATCCTTTATTTATATCAAATTTATCAATTGCTTTTTCAAGTCCAAAGTTTCCTTCTTGTATTAAATCTAAAAATGCTACTCCTCTTCCTAAATATCTCTTAGCAATACTAACTACTAATCGTAAATTTGCTTCATAAAATCTTTGTTTTGCTTTTTCATCTCCAAGAGATATTTTTTTAGCAAGATCTATTTCTTCTTCTTTAGAAAGTAAAGGAATTTTTGCTATTTCAATAAAATATTGTTTAAGTATATCATCAGAAAAATAATCAGAATCACTATTTTTATCATTTGATTCTACAACTTCATCATCATAATCATTATTTTCATAATCATTATTTTCATATCCATTAATAGATATTTTATCATCTAATAAATTACAAAAGCTTGTATAAAGTGCTTTAAATTCTTTATTTTCACTTTTTCTAAACATTTCATCAAGTTCTTTTACATTCTTTATTTTAAGAATAGTATCTTTTAATTTAGGAGATTCTTTTAATAATGTTTGAGCATCAATAATATTTAAATTAAATATATGATTTTCAGTTAGAAATTTGATTAATTGTCTTATATTTTTTAAGCTAACAGAAACTTCTGTACTTAAATCAAAATTTTCATCAACAAAATTAATGATTTCACTAACAGCATCATATTCTGCTATGTCATCAATTTTATTATCATCAAAATTATCTTTTTCACTAACATCTAATTTGCTCATAATCACTTTACCCCCTTCTAATAAATGTGATATGATTATACCACATTTTTATAAAATAGTCAATTTTTTGTCTTGTTTTCACAATACTTTTACTATTTTTTTTCTAATTTTTTTATCATTTGTGTAGTCATTTCAACACCTTGAATATAATCATTATCTGTATTAACAAATTTTTTATATTCATATTTTGAAGAATAATCTTGTAAGTAAATTTTATAATTTTCATTAAATTTTTTAATATTTTTATTTAATCTTAACTTTTTTAAACCTTTTGCTTCTAATTGTCTTATTCTTTCTCTTGTAACACCAAACATTTTACCAATATCTTCTAAAGTTTTTGGTTTACCATCATAGTATCCAGATCTTAGAAGTAAAACTTCTCTTTCTCTTTTAGTTAAATTTACTTCATTAAATATTTTCATAAATGCTTCATTAGATAAATCTCTTATAATTTTGTCTTCAAAGTGTTCAGGTGATTCAATAAAATCCATTACAACTGTATCTTTATCTTTTCCAATTGGTGCATATAAAGAAATTGTATCTTGTGACATTCTTCTTAATTCATCAATTCTATAAACAGGTACTCCAAGATGTTCAGCTAATTCTTCATCAGTTGCTTCTCTTTGATATTCATTACGATAAATTCTTTGAATATGTCTTATTTTATTTATTTGGTCTACTGAATGAACTGAAATTCTTATTGTTCTTCCATAGTCTGCTATTGAACGAGTTACTGTAAGTCTAATCCACCATGTTGCATATGTTGAAAATTTAGTTCCTTTGTTTGGATCAAATCTTTCTGCTGCTATTAATAAACCTATATTTCCTTCTTGTATTAAATCTAATATATCAAGACCTTTTCCTACATATCTTTTAGCTATACTTATTACTAATCGCAAATTAGCTTCACAAAATCTTTTCATAGCAGTTACATTACCATTTTTTATTTCATAGGCTAATGCAAGCTCTTCTTCTTTTGTAAGTAGTGGTATTTTAGACATTTCATTAAGATAAAATTTATATATATCATCACTTACAGTTTTATTTTTTCTTTCATAGAAATCATATGAAACATCATCATTTAATACATCACCATAATCTTCTTCATACTCTTCTTTAGATGAAGAACCTTTATCTATTACTTTTATTAAATTCTTATATAATTTTTTAAAAAATTCATTTTCACTTTCTTTAAATATTGCATTTAATTGTTCATTATTTTTAATTATTTTAATAGTCTTTAAAAGTAATGGGCACTTATCAATTAATGTTTCTGCATCAGATAAATCTAAACTTCTATTTTCATATTTATTTAAATAATTGATTAAACTTCTAATATTTTTTACATTAGTTTTTAACTCATCACTATCTATAAAGTTTGAATTAATATATTCAATCAATTTCTTTATACTTAATATATAATCTTCTTCAAAATAATTTTCCATAAAATTCCTCCTATATACTCTTAGATAGTTTATAACTATCAGGAGCATACTTTAATACATTTGGATCTAATAATAATTTTTTTATTGCTGTATTATAAACATAATGTACTGCACTTGGTGTAATATTATACATTTTAGATAATTCAGTTAATAAATAATTTTTATCATTATAAAATCCATTTCTATATAATAATATTTCTAGTTGTTTTTTATTAATTCTTTTACTTTTCATTACAGCTTCTACAAATTCATGTAGATTTTTATCTGAAAAATCACTTTCTTTATAAAAGTCAATTCTTTTATCTTCAAGTAAATCACTCATTTTATTAATATCATTTTCTTCATTTAATTCTTTGTCTAAATAAACTACTGGTTTTAAAGTATCAAATATAATACAAATTGTTTCATAACTTATACCAGTATCTTTAACAATATCATCTATACTAACATAACTTTTATTATTTAATTTTTCATCTCTTAAATAATTTTTTATAGTAACATAATTTTCATAAAAACGATGAGAATATTTTAAACAGCTTATATTTTGTACATGATATGTATATAAAGCATTTTTAATAACATTAACTGCATAAGTAGAAAACTGTATTTCTTTTTTATAATCAAATGTATTTACAGCTTTAATTAATGCTTCATTTCCTACACTTATATAATCATCATATAACTTTATACTTATATCATATTTTTTATTAAATTCATTTACTGTATATAATACTAATCTTAAGTTACCTTCAATAAACCTATTTTTAGCTTCAATATCCCCTTTTTCAATTAAAAGAGGTAACTCTTGTTTTTCTTGTTCACTAAGCATAGGTATATTCATAAGTTCTTTTATATATAATTCTATTCCAGCAGCTTTATAAAAATCATTATTGCAAACAAAATTTTCATCCATAAGTATCCCCCCTCTTTATACTTAAACACTATTATAACTTCTTTTTTAAACGAGTAGATTATACCATAAAATATTAAAAATGTCAAATAAAGCAGCATTTTTTTAGTGTTTATGAATATAGGAATATTTTTAACTCATTAATTTTTATTATTAATCATTTTATTCAAAAAATCATAAAATTATTATTGCTTCAATAATACTTAGTTGTATTAAATAACTTTTTTTGATAAAATCAAAATAGAGGTAAAAATATGAAAATAGAAAAATGGAAGTTTAACGGAAAAGAAGTAGAAATACCAATTTTAGATGAAAGAGATATAGAACGTAATAATATTGATGATTTAGAAGAAACTAAAGAATTTCCAATTATAAGTGATAATGATTTAGAAAACACAGAAATAATACCTATTATAGAAGAGGATAATAAAAATGAATAATTATGAATTAATGCAATATTTTTTAAATTTTATTAAACAATTTGCAATAGAAAATCCTGATAAAAATATAAATAAAAATATGATTTATTATTGTTTAATGACATATAATATTCCACCTTCACAAAATCCTACAGAAAATATAACTGATAAATTCCCTTTATTATATGATTATTTTAAAAATATTCATAATATTCACTTATATGAGGTTCCAAATTTTAATTTTTTAATTTTTAAAAATAAAAATCTAAATGGAAATGAAATAAAATTATATGCTCCTTATGATTCTAAGCATATTATTGAAGCTGCTAAAAAAATATTTGGCTTTATGGCTTATAATAATATAGCTCATCAATCAAAAATTGCATATATGATTAGAAATGATGACTTAGTAATTAGAGTAAATACATTATCTGATGCTGAAAAAATAATTAATTTTATAAAAAATGATCCTTTCTTAAGAGAAAATTTATTAAATGTTAATCCTTTCTTACCAAATAATAGTGGTATTGGTATGGCAATGGATAATAATCTTTCTTTTAATTCAGTTTTATGCAATATAATTTCTAATTATGTTTCATTACTAAGAAAAGAAAATAGAATTAATGATTTAAATGTAGAAAATTTAAATGCTTATATTAAAAAATGTATTCCTACTATTCAAAATTTAGACGAAAAAGATATTTATAAATTATTAGAAAAAACAACTAGTAAAAATTTTACTATTAATGATTTCTATGAACATGCAAACAACAAACAAAAATATATTTATGATTCAAATAGAAGAAGAATTAATATAGATCCATCTTATTTGGAGTCTGCCATAAAAATAACAGAACAATATCATCCTGGTTATACAATAAGTGCCATTACAAATTACATAAATAATGGTATAGCTACTGGATTTACTAGAAAAGAAAATGCTAGAAGTAATTTAATAGCAAACATTCCTCCTCAAATGGTTATGTATATAATTAATAGCTACTTAACATCAAAAAATATACCATATTCTTATACTAATGATGCTATTTACAAATATGTAAACAATATATTAAATTTAGAAAAAAACAATAACAATAATGATGAGTTAAACTTAGATTTAAATACTATTATTGAAATGATTATAAATGCTTATATTAATACAAAATCTAAATATGGTAAAAGGCAAGCAAATTGGGCATTACAATCACTTTTATTAAATGGAAATTTAAATTATTTTACAAATCAATTTAATGATAGAACAAATCTTAAAAATTTAAGTAATAAATATAATTTAAGACAATGTATAATTATGTACTTAGGTAAAAATTATGAACAAGCTACTGCTGAAGAAATAGTTTTAAGAATGGAAGATATGATGGCTGAAAAAACTTTGTAATATTTATTTTAATAAAAATCTTAAATTAATTATAATATGTTACCATCTACAAAATTTAAAAAACACTTTAAATTCTTGAGTTTAAAGTGTTTTTATAATCAAACATGGTGTCCTTGGCACGATTCGAACGTGTGACCGACGGCTTAGAAGGCCGTTGCTCTATCCAGCTGAGCTACAAGGACAGATTAATGAAAATTACTTAATAAAGTATACAACAATATTTAGTAATTTTCAATACTTTTTTTAAATTTATTGATTATTTAAGCTTAATTCCTAATTCATCTAGTTGTTTTTGATCTACTAAATTTGGACATTCACACATTAAGTCAGTAGCACTAGCTGTTTTTGGAAATGCAATTACATCTCTTATATTTTCAGTACCACATAGTATCATTGTAAGTCTATCAAGACCTAGTGCAAATCCACCATGAGGAGGACATCCATATTTTAATGCATCTACAAAGAATCCAAATTTTTCTTTTATGTCTTCTTCTGTTAATTCTAATGCTTTAAACATAGTTTCTTGTACGGTTTCATCATGAATACGAATTGATCCACCACCTGCTTCATATCCATTAATTACAATATCATATGCTTTTGAATAACAATGTGCTTTATCTGTAAGTAATTTATCAACATCTTCATCTTTTGGCATAGTAAATGGATGATGACAAGCCATAAATCTATTCTCTTCTTCACTCCATTCAAATGATGGGAAATCAGTTATCCATAATAATTCATATTTATCTTTATCAATTAAATTTAAATCATTTGCAAGTTTACATCTAAGAGCTCCAAGAGCCGTTTTAACTATTTTATATTCACCACTAATAATTAATACTAAATCGTTATCTTCAACATTTAATTTTTCTTTAATATCAGTAATTTCTTTTTCACTTAAAACTTTAAATATAGAACCACTTATTTCACTTTGATATTTTAAATAAGCAAGGCCAGAAGCTTTATATGTTTTAACAAAATCTGTTAATTTATCTATATCTTTTCTTGAGAATTTATCAGAGGCATTCTTAACTACTATTGCATTAATAACACCATTTTCATCAATAACATTTTTAAATACACTAAATGTAGTATCATTAAATATTTCTGTTATATCTTCTATTTCCATATTAAACCTTAAATCTGGTTTATCACTTCCATATTTTTCAATAGCAGTATCATATTTCATTCTTCTAAGTGGCAGATTAACATCAATATTTTTAACTTCTTTAAATATACTTGCTACAAGACTTTCACCTAAACTCATAACATCATCTTCATCTACAAATGACATTTCAACATCAATTTGTGTAAATTCAGGTTGTCTATCAGCTCTTAAATCTTCATCTCTAAAACATTTAGCTATTTGAAAATATCTTTCAAATCCTGATACCATTAATAATTGCTTAAATATTTGAGGTGATTGAGGAAGAGCATAAAATTTACCTTTATTTACTCTACTTGGTACTAAATAATCTCTTGCTCCTTCTGGAGTTGATTTACAAAGTACAGGAGTTTCTATTTCTAGAAAGTCTAAATTATTTAAAAATTTTCTAGTAGCAAAAGTAATATTATTTCTAACTACAAAATTATTTTTTAAACTTTCTCTTCTTAAATCTAAATATCTATATTTAAGTCTAGTGTCTTCAAGTGCAGTAGTATCATCTGATATTTGAAATGGTATTTCTTTTGATTTATTTATAAGTTCTAATAATTCTGCATCTATTTCTATTTCTCCAGTAGAAAGTTTATTATTTTTACTTTCTCTTTCTACTATTGTACCTTCTACTTTAATAACATATTCACTTTTTAAACTATTAGCAAGTTCATAATATTTATTATCTGGTTTTACTACTATTTGTATTATTCCACTTCTATTTCTAAGATCAATAAATACAACTCCACCTAAATTTCTTAATTTTGATACCCATCCATTAATTGTTACCTTTTCACCTACATTTTTAATATTATAATTTTTAATTTTTTCCATAACTCTTTCCTTTCAATAAAAAACAATGATTTACTCACAAAGGGCGAATCATTGTTATATCCGTGGTACCACCTTAATTACTAATAATAGTCACTCATTTATTATAACGGTTTTAACCGGCATGTTCTACTTAATTCTTCATGCACTTAGTGGTGTCTTTCAAAATATATTAATTATTAATTTCCATCAACCATTAACTTTCTATAAATTAATTATATAAATACTTTTCCACTTCTTCGTTTTATGTAAATAATTATAGTAAATAATTAATTAAAAATCAAGAATTAATGTTTAATTTGCATAATAATTATTTGTCTTTTTATCTTGTGTTTCTTCAATTATTTCAGTTTCTTCTTGTTCTTCTAAATTATCTTTTTTATTTTTAACATTTGCATTATTATTCATATTATTTAAATCAATATCATCATCTTTTTTAATAGTATCAATATTCTTATCTTCTTCACTACTAAAATTAATTTCATCTACATCATAATTTTCAAATATAGATTTAGATATTACATATTCTACACTTTCTAATATCTTATTATCTGTAAATATATAATTATTAAATACTAAATCTATTTTATTATCATCTTTATTAAAACTAACTAATTCTAAATTATCACTTATATATCCATTTAAATTATTTTGAGCATTAATTGGACTTTTTAATTCTTCTATAATAATATCTATTTTTTCTGCTTCTACATTACTTATTTTAGTTACTGGAACAAAATAAGTAGTATCTTCATTTTCTTTTAAAAAGAATACTGTTGTTTTATCAATATTATCAAAACTTGTTAAATTATATTCTTTATTAATACCAATATTTCTTGTTAATGGATAATCTAATTCCTTATTAGAATTTGGAAGTTTAGTTAATTTTTCACCATCAATAGTTATATATATTTTATTAATACCATTTATTTCTGTTAATGTATAAACTAATGATTCTATCATAGATTCTTCTAAATATTTATTGACATTTAATATTTCTTTACTAAAATCTATATAAACACTGTCTTTTTCTACTTTAACACTATTTATTTTAGTTTCTTTTGGTATTAATGGATAAAATTTATCTATATCATCATTTCCATTAATTAAAATATCTATTTTTTTCTTAATATCTTCTGTTATATCTTTTTCATCATAAAAAGTAGTTATTCTAGATACATAATTATCATCATCTAATAAATAAACTACGGTTTCTTTTAATTTATTATTATTTTCATCTACTATTGTTTCTATATTATTATTTGTTGGAACAAAATAAAACATAAGAAGTAATATTAAACATAATGTTGCTACTGCTATTTTATTTAAAGCATATTTTTTTATCATAATCATCAATAAATATTATGAACTTAAATTATTAAAAAGAACAAAAAATTAGTTTTTAAAAAGCCAAGATTATTCTTGACTTTTATTTGTATCATTATTTTGTTTTTCATCTTTATATTTCGGCTCTAGTGTTACTTCTAATGTTTTAGTTAAATCAATTTCAGTATTTTTTTTAATAGAATATTCTTTTACATAACCAAATCCATTAAATATTGTATTAAGATTAATTAATTTTGAAAACGATTCTACATCATTTCTAGACCAACCATTTATATCTACCATTTTATATTTATTTGAATTTGTAAGTAAGAATACTTTACTATTTTTATTTAATGTTACGGTTTCAGCTGGATATTGTTTAATTACTTTATCTCCATCGCCTATTACAATTGGTTTAAGATTAACGGTTTTAAGTTCAGTTTCTACATCACTTACATTTTTACTAACATAACTTTTTAGTGTATAAGTTTCATCTTCACTATCACTTACGGCTCCATATATATTTAAATATGTACCTACATTTTTAACTAAATCTTTTACTGCTGTTTTTAAATAAGTAGAATTTTTCATTTTAGCAGCTGCTACATATACAATTATTTCTGGATCTTTTCCTGGAAATAGTCCTGCAAAACTTCTAACATAGTTTGTAGAACCAGTTAAATATCCACCAGTAGATGATGCTATTTCTGCTGTACCAGTTTTTCCTACTAAATCATAGCCTTTTACTTTATAACCAGTACCAGTTGATATACTACTTCTTCCATCTACTACCCCTCTCATTAAATCAATTATATCATTTGCTACTTCTTCACTACAAACTTTGCTGACTTCAGTTCTTTTATTTTCAAGAACTATATTTCCTTCACTATCAACTATTTTAGAAACAATATATGGTTTTAACATTGTTCCTTTATTACCAAGTGTAGTTAAAGCTTGTATCATTTGTACAGCTGTTACAGTAATTCCTTGACCATAAGAAGCAGAAGCTACTTCTGTATTATATCTAAAATTTATAAGACCTGTTCCCTCTGTATCTGTATCTTTAATATCTGGATATATTCCAGTTTTTTTACCAAAACCAAGTAAATTATAAAAATCTTTTAATTTAGCCCGTCCAAGTTTATCTAAAGCTAAATGACTTGCAGCTACATTTGAAGAACCCATAAATCCTTCATCATAAGTAATATTTCCCCAACCATAACCATTCCAGTCTTTAATAACTGCATCATCTACTTTTAATTTACCACTTTTATATTTTTCTTGTCCATTATATACTCCATTTTGCATAGCAGCCATAAAACTAAATATTTTCATTGTAGAACCTGGTTCATAAGTATTTTGAACAAAAGGACTATAATATGATTTTATTTCAAGAGTATTATTATTAAAGCTTGGACTTGATGATACACCTAATATTTCACCAGTTTTTGCATTAACTACAGCTACTGTAGCCCACTCTGGCTTAGCTGTTTCTAATGTAATTCTTGCTTGCTCTGCAAACATTTGTATATTTGTATCAATTGTTAAATATATATCATTTCCAGGTACTGCTTTTTTTTCTACACTTGGCATACTAGTAATTTGATATCCATATAAATCTGATTGATATTCTATATAACCATCACTACCAGTAAGTTCTTTATTATAGTATCTCTCAATTCCCATTTCACCTTTATAATTTCCATTATCATCAGTTTTAGCATAACCAAGTTCATAAGATAAAAAATCTCCATTTGGATAATATCTCTTAGTACTTGATATAAAATCAATTCCAGGTAAATCAAGTGCTTCTATTTGATCTTTAGTAAGTTCAGTAATACCTCTTCCACCAGGACCAAGTTCTACTTGATAAGGTACGGTTTCCTTACATAAATTATTTTCATCACAACTTTTAATTTTAGTATTTAAAATATCTAATATAGTTTCTTTACTCATATTAATAATAGGACTTAACTTTTCAGCTGTAAGTTCTTTATTTACTACATGATATGGATGATTTTCATCCTTAGTTCTAGATGGCTCTAAATATGCAATTACTGTATAACTATTAACATCTTTTGCAAGTACTTCTTCATCACTTGAATATATTGTTCCTCTAGGGGCTTTTTGTGTGCTTTTAACTGTATCTCTATCACTTGCAAATTCAGCAAGAGTTTTATTTTTAACTGTAACATTACCTGTACCTATAAATATAAGTTTAACTGTAATGCATAAAAAAATAAAAACAATTACAATAACAAACATTATATTTATTTTAATTGCTCTTATTCTTTTCATTATTTTTGCACCTCTATTTTGAAATTACTTTAATATTACTATTATTATACTCCAAACCAAATGTATCTGCAACTTGAATCGCATTATCTAAAGATGCAAGTTCATTAATTTTCATTTGAATACTTGCATTCATTTTTTCTTGTGTATTAATTTTACTTTTTAATCTTTGAAGTTCTGAATTATTAGATTGTAACATTGCTTGACCAATAAAATTAGTAAACAAAACACCTACTATAAATAATATCATCATAGTAGTTATCATTCCTTCACCTTTAACTTTTATATATCTTTTCTTTTTCATTTTACCCTTTCTATTACTCTTAATTTAGAACTTCTACTTCTATTATTATCTTCTAGTTCTTTACTACTAGGAGTTATTTTAGCTATTTTTTTAGCTCTTGCTTTTAATTCTTCTGGAACAAATGGTAGTTTTTTAGCACTTTCACTATCACTACATAACTCATTAAATACAGAAGAAACTATTTTATCTTCAAGCGGTTGAAATGTAATTACAAGTAATCTTCCACCAACTTTCAATAAATCAAAAGCGGATCTTATTGAACTTTCCAATATATCAAGTTCATGATTTACTTCAATTCTTATTGCTTGAAATGTTTTTCTTGCTGGATGAGATTTATTTCTATAACTTATAGGTACATTGTTTTTAATTAATTCAGCTAACTCTAGTGTTGTATTTATAGGTCTATTTTTTACTATAGCTTTAGCTATGCTTTTAGCGAATTTTTCTTCTCCAAACCTATAGATAATATCAACTAGTTTTTCATAACTATATTCATTAACAACAATGTGGGCAGTAAGTGGATTAGACTTATCCATTCTCATATCAAGTACTGCATCTTTATGGAAACTAAATCCCCTCTCATCTTCATCTAACTGTGGACTAGATACTCCAAGGTCAAATAATATACCATCAACGGTCTCATTAATGTAATTTTTCATATTTACAAAATTACTTTTAATGATTTTAAAATTAGAAGCTATTTTAGATAACTTTTCATTTGAATATTTGATGGCTTCATCATCTTGATCAAAGGCGAAAAGAAACCCCTTTTTATTCAATCTCTTTAATATCTCGCCTGAGTGCCCTGCATATCCCACAGTAGCATCTATATAAACTTTACCCTCTGATACGGTTAAGTATTCTATTACCTCATTTAATAATACACTTTTATGCTTCATATCCACTCTCAAATATATTTTCAGTTATTTCTTCAAGTGAATCTTCATTTTCTTTCATATAATTATTAAATTCTTCTAAACTCCATATTTCTAGTCGTTCATTTACGCCAATAATCACACATTCTTTTTGAATATTGGCGTAATGAACTAACGGTGAGGTAATATTAATTCGACCTTGTTTATCGAATTCAATTGTGGAAGCTCCACCTATAAAAGCCCTTTCAAAAGCTCTTACATTCTTTTTAGTAAATTGTAGTGTGCTTACTTTTTGCATTATTTTATCCCATTCAGTTTTAGAATAGATAAATAAGCATTTATCAAGTCCCTTAGTGATTATAAAAGTTTCTCCTAATTCACTTCTAAATTTAGATGGAATTATTAATCTACTTTTTTCATCAATATTATGATGAAACTCACCCATGAACATGATATTTACACCCCACTTTCTACCACTTTGTTTCACTTCCTACCACTATATTACTATTTTTATATTAATTTGTAAATAGTTTTTAACATTTTTTTTGTAAATTTTTTGTAAAACAAAAAATATGTGAATAAATCACATATTTTAAGTAACTATTTTTTATTTTATAGTTTTAATAATAATTTTTTTATTTCTTTTCTTTTGTTTTTCTATTTTAAATGAATTTTCAAATATTTTATCCATATTTTCTACTTTTTTATTATAGAAAATTACTCCTAGAATTTCTCCTTTTAAAACTCTATCACCTATTTTTTTATTTAACATTACACCTACTGCATAATCAATTTTATCTGTTTTCTTTACTCTTCCAGCTCCAAGATCAAATACTAATTTTGATAATGTTAATGCATCTATTCCATTAACATATCCACTTTTATTTGAAATAACAATATATTTTCTAGCTTTGTCTTTAATTTTATTAATATCTCCACCTTGAAATTTTATCCATTCATAAAATTTATTTTTAGCATGACCACTTTCAAGTAAATTAATTACTAATTTTTTTGCATTAGACATTGATATATTTTTAGCAGAACTAATCATTAAACTTGAAATATAGACAGATAACTCATATAATCTTTTATCATATTTTCCATTAAAGAAATCTATTGCTTCTTTTACTTCAAGAGCATTACCAATATTTGAACCAAGTGGTATATTCATATCACTTAAAGTACATATTACTTTTTTATTATAATATTTTCCTATTTTAACCATTGTTTTAGCAAGCTTAGTGGCATCTTTTATAGTTTTCATAAAAGCACCTTCACCAACTTTTAAGTCAATTATAATAATATCACTGCCACTAGCTATTTTTTTTGACATTATTGAACTTGCTATTAAAGGAATAGAATCAACTGCTCCAATTTCATTCCTAAGTGCATATATTTTTTTATCAGCAACTGCTATTTTTTCACTTTGACTAATTACAGCACAACCAACTTTATTAAGTGAATTTAAAAATTCTTTTTTACTTAAATTTAATTTATATCCACTAATACTTTCTAATTTATCAACTGTTCCACCTGTAAGTCCAAGTCCTCTTCCACTCATTTTAGGTACACATACACCAGAAGATGCAACTATTGGTGAAACAATTAAAGTTATTTTATCTCCAACTCCACCTGTTGAATGTTTATCAACAACCTTTTTATTTAAACTTGATAAATCTATGACTTCCCCACTTTTAATCATTACATCAGTTAAATAATAAGTTTCTTCTATACTAAGACCATTATTATAAATAGCCCATATAAAATCACTCATTACTTTATCATCTATTTTATCTTTAACATATGAATTTACCATATATTCAATTTCTTTATAATCTAACTGTTCTTTATTTTGCTTTTTTAATATAATATCTTTTACTTTCATATTATCACCTATTGTATTTATTATATCATATACTAAAATAAATATAAACAGCAAAAAAATACAACTGGACATACCAATTGTATTTTATTTTTTTAATATTCTTTCTTCATTTACATTATGATTAATTTCTTTTTCCTCTTCATTATTTGACTTAGATAAATCACTATCAATTTTAGCAGCTTCAAGAATTAATTCTTTATATTTTGATTTTAATTTATTTATTAATTCTAATTTTTCACTTGTTAATTCTTCTTTTTCTAATTTTTCTGCGGCTTTTTTATTAAACATTGCTTCATTATATTTATCCATAAGTTTAAATAATAAATAATTTCTTTTAATTATAGCTTCATTTTCTTTAGTAACTTTATAATTTTTTAATTGATCTAATAATACATTTGGATTTGATAATATATATTTATCAAATTCTTCTTTGCTTGCAAATTTATTAAATTCATTTTCATATACTAATTTTAATACTGAAGATACAATATTCTTTTGTGTATCTTCATCATACTTATTACTATCAACTGTAGATGATATAATTTTTACTTCACTATTTTCTAAAGCATAATTTATTTGTCCTTCTAAATTTTCAAAGCTCAATTTAAATTCTAATTTTTCTTCTCTTTTTTCTTCTTGTTTTCTTTTTAAACAAGTTTTAACTGCATTTAATAAAGTTGGATTTTTTCTATATTCTTCTATTTCTTCTTTTGTCATTTCTTTTAACATATTTTTACTTTTAAATATATCAAATAAAATATTTTTATTATTTATTATTAATGCTGAAAAACTAAGCATTGATAAAATATTAGCAACAGGTACTAATAAAATTAAAATTGTTGATATATTACTATTATCATTGTCTTCTTTTTCTAAAGTTTTATTTTCAGCAGTTAATTTATATCCTTCATCTACTAAATCTTTTATGGCTCTAAAAATAGAAACAATAAACATAAAATCAGACATTATAACTGTACTTAACCAAAATAAGCCAAATGACATAAATAATTCCCCCTTTTTAAAATTCTTTTGTATTATACCACAATACTAATCATTTGTAAATTATTTTATTAATTTTATTTGATTATTTATTTCATCAAATAATACTTTTAATTCTTCTTTTCTATAATATTCTGTTTCAATATCTATATTATTTTCTTCTATAAATTCTTTTAAACTTCTTCTTTCTAATATATAATCACAATATTTTCTATCTGTTGAAACATCTGTTAATTTAACTATTTCATTTGTAAATATGTCTCTACTCCATACATAATAATTTTTAATTTCATCATCACATAAATGACTTTCATTTTTATTATCTAAAGTAATATACACATCTTCAATACAATAGAATTTTTGAAGTTCATCTATAATTTCATATTTGAATTTAGTGAACTTTTCTTTTAATTCTTCAGTTTCTGCTTCACCAATGTTCCAAATAATAAGTTCTAATAATGTTTGTAGTTCTTCAAAATTTAATCCATCTAATTTAAGTTGTTTTGTACTCATATTCCACCTTCCTTAATTTTAATATTATAAACTAAAACACTCAAAAATCAATAAAAAAGAATTAATCCACTAAATAAAAAGTTAATTTCCCAATATTTTATAAACGGGAAGTTACATTTATAAATAACTTGTATATTTAAATAA
>CANRBS010000025.1 GCA_947628895.1 uncultured Bacilli bacterium | reverse complement strand
AAAACTTTATTTAATTAAAAAGAGAGCTAATTTTTTATAATGCTCTCGTTTTGACATGACTTAGTCTGAATAGTTACCTTTTTTATTCTACAAAACATGAAATATCAAAATCAAATATATTTCCAATAAATTTTATAATCATTGGTAGTAAGATTATTAAAGCAAGAATAACTGCCATATAAACACACTTTATAGCAGCCTTTTTAAGAGCATCTTGATTTTTAGAAACTATAGCTGGAACTAATGAAATCATGCCATTTACTATTGCTATGATTGCTCCTACTATTCTTAATGCAGTAACTAAAGCATTTACTAGTTTTGTAAGATTTGGACCTAATATTTCTTTACAAGTCATTGAATCAGTTGAAATATTTAAATTAGGAGTATTTATGCTTCCTGGCTCTTTACCAGTTTCATCTGTTTTCTCTCCATTATTTGAAACAAGTATTCCACAATTTTTTCTAGGTTTATCGTCACTAAAGGAGCAAGTTTTTCCTTTACCCGTTAAAAGTGAAGTACTACAATCACAACTTATACTATAAGGACAATTATCACCTTCTGCAAATTTTGATAATAGTGTTCCATCTGTTATATAAATTTTTCCTGATTTATTTTCTTGTGGTATAGATGAATCTACTGTAAAGCCTTTATTCATATCATCAAATTGTAATGTTTTATTATTTTTATCATAAATAAATTTAAATTTTGTTGATCTATTATTAGCATAATAGACACATTCTTTATTATCTTCATTATATAATTCACTATTATTAGGAGATGGATTTGTACATATAGTAGGATTAGTATCACTTGCACTTTTATAACAATTCATAGATTTATTAGTTACTGGAATATTTTTTTCTTCACTTATAATTGCACCAGAATTTGGTTCTATTTCAGTTGTAGTATCATAAAAACTAACTTGACAACTATTAGTCATATATAATTTTGGACAAACAATACTATTATTACTTACTGATCTTTGTATAAAAATTCTTTTTCCTACTGAATTATCTAATAAAGTTAGTTTATTACAACCTTCTTTATTTTTATTATAAAAATCTTCAATAGTTTCATCATCTGAAATATCATATTCTTTATTATCACCTTTAACAGTATAATACATATTTTTTACATGTTCTTTCCATGTATTTTTATCATTACCTCCAATTATTTCAGGATTTTTTATAATTTCATCTGATAATTCATATATTCTAATTCTAAATTTAATTTCTTCACCAGAACCTGGAGCAGCAAATGAATAATCACAAGAATAATTATATAGTGTTTCTGCTGATATATTTTCAAAACAAATAAATAAAGTCATAAATACAAAAATAAATTTTAAATATTTTTTCATGAGTACTTCCCCTCTTTCATACATATAATAACACAAAAATAAAAAAATAAAAACATACTTTACAACAAATTTTATCTATCAATAGAAATTTTATCATAAATATAGTATAATGAAATTGGTGATTCCGTGAAAAATAGTTCATATAAAAATAGAGGTATGTTTCTTGAAAATATAATTAATGAATCTAATGAATATTATAATAGTATTGATAAATCATTAATATATAAGAAGCCTACTCCAATAAAAGTACTAAATGTAACTTATCCCAATAATAAATCACACTTAATTGATAAAGCAGTATATTCTAGTATATCAACACTTGATTATAATGGAATATATAGAGGTAAATATATTGAATTTGATGCTAAAGAATGTCATAGTAAAACTTCTTTTCCACTTGAAAATATAAAGCCTCATCAATTAGAACATATTAAAAAAGTTATATTTCAAAAAGGAATTGTATTCTTAATTATATTTATGAATAATGAATTTTTTTTACTTAAAGGAGAAGATATAATAGAATTTATAAATAATAATGATAGAAAATCAATAAACTTTGAATATTTAGAAAAATATGGATATAAAATTAATGAAAGTTATTTACCTAGACTAAAATATTTAGATGCGGTAGATAAAGCATATTTTAAGGAGTAAAAATGAAAAAAGAAAAAAAAGTTAATTTATCAAAAGAAGAAAAGAAAAAGCTGAAAGAAGAAAAGAAACTTGAAAAGAAAGAAAGGAAAAGTGAAAAGAAAAAAAATAAACCTAGAAAGAAATTTAGATTCTTTTATTGGTTAATGGTATTAATAGTGATATTTGCCCTACTTTGCTTTATTGGTGGTGTTGGATTTTGCTATTATATTGTAAAAGGTGCTCCAGAGTTTAATGTTGATAATTTATTTGAAAAAGAAGCATCTAGGATATTTGATTCACAAGGTAATTTAATGGCAACTCTAGGTGAAGAGCAAAGACAAAAAGTTACTTATGATGAGTTACCACAAGTATTAATAGACGCGATAATTGCAACAGAAGATTCAAGATTTTTCCAACATAATGGATTTGATGCACCAAGATTTTTAAAAGCATCTATTCAGCAAGTATTAGGAAGAGGTGGAGGTGGTGCTTCAACTCTTACAATGCAACTAGCTAAACTTGCATTTACTGATTATAAATTAACTGAAGGACTTGCAGGTATTATAAGAAAATTTACTGATATTTATATAGCAGTATTCAAAATGGAAAAGAACTTTACAAAAGAAGAAATTATTGAATATTATGTAAATACTCCTTGTCTTGGTGGTAATATTTATGGAGTACAGCAAGCAAGTAAACATTATTTTGGTAAAGATGTAAAAGATTTGAATTTAGTAGAAGCTGCTCAAATTGCTGGAATGTTTCAGTCCCCTAATGGATATAACCCATTCTATAATCCAAATGATGCTAATGATAGAAAAAATACAGTACTTTATTTAATGAAAAGACATGGATATATAACTGATACTGAATATAAAGCTGCTACATCTATTAAAATAAAAGATATGTTAAAAGAAAATGATGATGATGAAGCAAATCCATATCAAGGATTTATAGATACTGTGGTTCAAGAATTAAAGGATGATTATGGACTTAATCCTTATTCAGTTTCAATGGATGTATATACAACTATGAATAAAAGTAAACAAGATGCAATAAATAATTTTTATAAAACATATAAATTTAAAGATAAAAAAATTGAAGTTGGTATTGGAGTTGTAGATAATGATACAGGTGCTATTCTAGCAGTTGGTGCTGGTAGAAATAAAAGTAGTGCTGGTACACTTAATGTTGCAACATTTGATAATCAAATTAAAAGAGCTCCAGGTTCTACAATTAAACCAATATTAGATTATGGGCCTGCTATTGAATATGAAAATTTAAGTACATATGGACCATTTATTGATGAGAAAACACCTTATGGTACAGGTAATATGAGAAACTTTAATAGTTCATATAAAGGATTTATGACAATGAGAGATTGCTTAAAGAACTCAATTAATACTTGTGCTCTTCAAGCATTTAGATTAACAAGTGCTGAAGATAAAATTAAATTTGCTAAAAATTTAGGAATTGAATTTAAAGATGGACTTAATGATGCATATTCAATTGGTGCATTTAATGGTGTATCTCCTGTTCAATTAGCTGCTGCTTATGCTGCATTTGGAAATGGTGGTACTTATCATTCTCCTCACTCTTATACGAAATTTATATTAAGAGAAACTGGAGAAGAATTTGAAAAAGAAGTTACAACTAACAAAAATGTTATGAGTAAACAAACAGCTTATATTATTACATCTATCTTAACTTCCGCAACATCTAGTTCAGTAAAAGTATCAGGAACTCAAATAGCTACTAAAACTGGTACTACTTCATATGATACAAATGAACTAAAAAAATATGGATTAACAAGTTCTGTAATACCAGATTCATGGACTAGTAGTTATACTCCTGATTATGCAATGGCTATATGGTATGGATACACTGATGGTCTTACTAAAGAAACTGTTAAAAATAAATATTATTTAAAAAATGCACATGCAACTAGTGAAAGAATTAAAATACAAGCAGCACTTGCAAAAGTTATTTATGAAAAGAATTCTAAATTCAAGAACCCTGGTGGAATTACTACATCAAAAGTTGAACTTGAAACTATCCCACCACAACTTCCAAGTGAATATACACCAAGTAAATTAGTTGGTACATTTATGTTTAAAGGTAATACTGCTCCTACTGAAGTATCAAATAGATTTGATAAATTAAAAGATCCTATTTCAGTTCAATATAATTTAGTTGATAAAACACTTAATTTATCTTGGACATCTCCTGGAATTCCAGATGCAGTAAATATTGATTATTTAACTGAATACTTTAAAAATGGTTACACAATTTGGGCAGATGATTACTTAAAGAAAAGACTTAAATATAATAGTTCTAACATTGGTGAATTTGGATTTGATATCTATTTAACACAAGGAACTAATTCAACTTATGTTGGATGGACTAAAGAAACTAGTTATACAATTGATACAAGTAAATATACAGGAGTATATGATGGTGTTATAGTTAAGAGTGCTTACTCTAAATTTAAAAATAATGCTAGTGATGGATATAAAGCTGCATTTAGCTTTGGTGAAGAAGTAATAGATCCAAATAATATTACAGTTACAATGAATGGACTTACTGGTTCATTTAAAGTAAATGACTTATTTACTGAATTAAATACAAATAATATAGAAACAATTACTTATAATGGTACTGATATTAAAAATACTGTTACTGATTTAATAGTTATAGCCTCTTCTATTGTAAAAGATGGAAGCACTGATGTTATTACTAAAGATAATTTAACTAGTACACCTGGTACATATAAAATAACATATACAGTTACATTTAATTATAAAACAGCTACCGTTACAAAAACATTTACTCAAACGATTGTAGTACAATAAAAGCCACATTAAGTGGCTTTTTTAATTTTGGTTTATTTAAATAACACTTTTCCAGTCATTTCTTTAGGTATTTCAATATTTAATAATTTTAATATTGTAGGTGCTATATCACAAAGACTTCCATTTTCAAGTGTAAGTCCTTTTTTAGTTATTATAAATGGTACTTTTTCTACCGTATGACTAGTTACTGGATTATGATTTTGATCCCACATAGTATCACAGTTACCATGATCTGCTGTAATAACTAATAGTCCATCTTTTTCATTTATTAATTTATATAATTTTTCTAAGCATTTATCTAAAAATTCAACAGCACTCTTAGCAGCTTCATAATTTCCAGTATGCCCTACCATATCACCATTAGCATAATTTAATATTACTACATCATAAATATCTTTATTTAATTCATCAATTACCGTATTTGTTACTTCTTCTGCACTCATTTCTGGTTTTAAATCATATGTTGCTACTTTTGGAGATGGTATTAATATTTTTTTCATACCTTTATATTCTTTTTCACATCCACCATCAAAGAAAAATGTAACATGAGCATATTTTTCAGTCTCGGCTATTCTTAATTGATTTAAATTATTTTTTTCAAGTACATCACCTAATATATTAGTTAAGTTAACTTCCTCAAATGCATGTGGACATTTAACTGTTTCAACTACTTTCATCATAGTTAAACATTTTACATTATTAAATACTTTAATCCGCATATCTTTTTCTAATGCCATTTCATTATATTCAAGTGGATTTGTAATACAAGTAAATATTTCTCTTAATCTATCTTTTCTAAAATTAAAAGTTATTACACCATCATTATCTTCAAGTTTATTTTCATGAATTATTGATGGTACTACAAACTCATCAGTTATTCCATTTTTATATGATTCATCAATTAATTCTTTAGCGGTATTATATTTTTTTGCTTCACCATAAACTATCGCATCATAAAATAATTTTAATCTATCAAAATTATTATCTCTATCCATTGCATAATATCTTCCACTAATTGTAGATATTTCACCATAATTTAAATCTTCTATTTGTTTTATAAAACTATATGCACTTTTTGGATCTACATCTCTTCCATCTAAAAATAAATGATAGCATACTTTAATATTATAAGATTTACAAAGAGTAATTAATGCTATTAAATGATTAATATGAGAGTGTACTCCTCCATTTGATAATAAACCCATAATATGTAATTTAGAATTATTTTCTTTTACATGATTTATAATATTTAATATTTCTTTATTTTCAAAAAAACTTTTATCTTTAATACTTCTATTTATAACTTCTAAATTTTGATATACAACTCTTCCTGCTCCTATATTAGTATGCCCTACTTCACTATTTCCCATTTGTCCATCTGGAAGTCCTACAAATGTTGCTGATGCTTCTAATAGTGAATGAGGATAATTATTCCATAAATAATCAAATGTAGGTTTATTTGCATTCTTAAATGCATTTCCATCGCTACTCTCTCTTATTCCACATCCATCTAATATTGTTAAAACTAAAGGTTTCTTCATAAACATTCTCCTATCATTTTAATTATAACACATTTACAAAAATAAAATATATGAAAAAAAAGAATTTCATTTAGAAATTCTATCTACTTAAAGTTAAATTTTTTTCTTTTATATTTCTTTTACTTCCTATTACACAAAAATATTCATCAGATAATATTTCATAATCCGTTATAACTTCTTCATCTAATTTTTGAAAAAGATTTCTCATTAAATCTAATTTTTCTTCTTTATCTTTATCATAAATGTTACCATACATACCAACTATTATATTATGTATACCCCTATTATGTAATTTATCCCAATATTCAAGATCATATATAGTATATGGATTTTGGGTCATAAATGTTTTAAATTTATCTGATTTTATTTCTTCAACTCTATTTCCTACTTCTGTTTCTTCAAGTAATATAGGTAATCCATAAACTGGTACAAATTCTCTTGGAATAACCCTAGATTTTGGAAGTCTATAATAATAAGGTGTAATTAAGGTTGTGCCATATGGTATTACTACACTATCAAAACATCCTTTATTAGCTTCTGCGACTTCTCTTCCTTCATATTCAAGATTAAGATTATCTAATAAATATATATATATAGTGTTCTGAAATTAATTGTCTAGTAAATATAAATCTATTAAATTCTTCTTTAAAATCTTCTAATTTAGCAGATTTATCTTTTATTCCTTTTGCCTCTTTAAATTGTCTAAATAATTTTTTTAAGTATTCCTCTTCTTGCATATATCCCCCTTTTTGAATAGATAGATTATACCATAAATTACTATGAAAGTAAACTAATTTTAAAATTGCATAACTAAAATATTATAGTTTTTACTTATTATTTTAAAAAAATGAACATATATTTAAGAGGGGGAAATTTAATGAATAATGACTATCAATTTGGAAACAAAGCATATAATTATTATGATAAATATGGAATAGAAAGTACTAAATATAAAATACTTGCTCAAGAACAGGAGCAAAATATACAACCTGGATTTGAATATTTAATGAATCCAAGACCAATTTTTGATAATCCAAATTATAAAGGAAGTGGTAAATTAAAAGATAAAGTTGCTATTATCACTGGTGCTGATAGTGGCCTTGGAAGAAGTGCTGCAGTTGCTTTTGTAAAAGAAGGTGCTAAAGTAGTAATACCTTATTTGAATGAACATGTTGATGCATTAGAAACTAAAGAATATATTGAAAAACTTGGTGGTGAGTGCTTACTTTTATCAGGTGATATAACAGATAAAAATTTTTGTAAAAAAATAGTAGATTGTACGATTGAAAGGTTTGGTAAAATTAATATACTTGTAAATAATGCCGGGGTTCAATATCAAAGTGATTCATTAGATAAAATAAGTGATGAACAATTTGACTATACAATGAAAGTAAATGTATATGGTATGTTTTATTTAACTAAAGCCGTACTTCCACATTTAAAAAGTGGGGACTCTATTATTAATTTATCATCTGTTACTACATTTTTTGGAGAACCACAATTAATTGATTATGTTACTACTAAAGGGGCTATTGTTGGATTTACTCGTGCTCTTGCAAGAAATTTAGCTACTAAAAATATAAGAGTTAATGCTATTGCTCCAGGTTTTTATTGGACACCACTGCAACCTGCTTGTTGGCAAAAAGAAAAAATACCATCACTTGGAGCAGACTCAGCAATGGCAAGATGTGCCGAGCCTTATGAACTAGCACCTACTTTTGTATTTTTAGCATCAGATGATTCTTCTTATGTTACAGGACAAGTAATACACAATAATGGTGGTCAAGTTATGGGTTAAATATAATTTTATGAATATCATTTCTAAAATTACTCATAATTATATTAGGTGATTAAATTGGAAATTATATTTCGTGCTTTAGTAATGTTTGTTATATTATTTTTAGTTGTAAAATTACTTGGTAAAAAACAAATTAAAAATTTAACTTTATATGATTATGTACTAAGTATTTCAATGGGTTCAATTGCAGCTGATACTATTATTAGTTTAGATACTCCTCTATATGATGGAATACTTGCCCTACTTGTTTTTGCTCTTGTTGGCTATATAGTATCAATACTTTCATTTCATAGTCATAATGTAGAAGAAATAGTAGATGGTGAACCTCTAATACTATTTGAAAATGATAACTTTAATTATAAGAATTTAGAAACTGCTAAATTAAGTGTATCAAAAATACTTGAAAATGCACGGTTAAAAGGATGCTTTGATATTAATGAACTTGATACTGCAATACTAGAACCATCTGGTGATATATCTATTTTATTAAAAGAAAAATCAAGACCAATTACTAGTAATGATTTAAAAACAAATATTCAAAAAAATAATAAAAAACAATCATTAAATTATACAATAATAGTAGATGGAGTTTTAAATTTAGATGAACTTAAAAAATCTAAAAAAACTAAATCTTGGTTAAATAAAATATTAAAAGAAAGTGATTTAAATATTGAAGACATTACACTTCTTTCAATAGATAAAAATGATAATATCACACTATTTGATAAAATAGAAAAATAAAAACATCTAAAGTGATGTTTTATTTTGTAATATCTAATCTCATAGTTTCTTTAATTATTTTAAAATTATGCTTTTTATATAAATTTTTAGCTTTAATATTATTTGAACATACATTAACATCTATAATATCTATATTATTATCACTAACCCATTTTTTAAAATAATTTATAAGCTTATCTGCAATACCTTTATTTCTATATTTACTTTCTACATATAATGCATCTAACACAGAAGTTCTTTTACTTACTTCATCATTTGTAATATATCCATATATATAACCTACTATATTATTATCCTCTTCTGCTACTAATATTAATCTATTTAAATCATATATGTAATTTTCATACATATTGCTAACAGTAAAGTTTTCATTAATCGTATCATCATATTGCTTTTCATCTCTAATTAATACCGTAAGCAATGAATTTAATTTATTAACATCCCTCATTTCAGCTTTTCTAATTTTCATTTTTATTCCTCCATATATATATATATATTAACATATTTTTGTATATAAAACATTATAAGAACAAAAAATAAAACCTTTTTAAATAAGTTTTATTTTTTTACAATCATTTTCTTATTTTCATTATATATTTATGTGTTTCTTCAATATTTTGTAATTCATTAAAAACCATTTTAAATGGAATACAAAATTCATAGATTATTGGATCCTGACATACGAATATTAATTGAAATAAGATAAGGTATTTTAGGAACTTTACCATCTTCTTTATTAAAAGATAAAATAATATTTTCTTTTGTTTTATTAATTTTTAATATATTTGGACAATAGATTGGATATTCATCACTTAAAATTGTAATAACATCATTTTTTACTATTGATTTATAATAAGACATATTTTTTTGAATATTAATTCTTTCTTGTACTTTATTACTACAAATATTTTCATCTAAAATATTTCCACTAACTATATTTTCATAAAGTTTATTAAATATATAATAAAGTATTTCTTGATCTTTAGAAATGCAAAAATCAATAGTTGATATTTTAGAATAGTCATTAAATTTACATGATAAATTTATATCATCACCTGTTTGATAAATTGACAATATTTTATTATCACTTATTAAATCACTATCAAAAGAATTATATTCATTAATAGTCTTTTTAACTTCCATAATAACCTCAAACAACATAATAATATACAATTAATTATTAAATAATATTATAACAAATTTATTCTATTTTTAATATTTTCTACTCCTAATAATTTCATTATTTCATATAAATCTCCCGAGTTTTGCAGTTAAATTTTATAAAATTCTGATCTAGCCCAGATTTTATCTAGGTTTTTTATGTCAAGCTTTTATCTTTTTTTTGTTGTACATCTGTTGTGTATAATAATTTCTTTAAATTTACCACTTTTAATAATTACAATATTATGGTATACTCTTTGTATAAAGTAAAAAAATATGAAAAACCTTATAATTACTGGCGTTATTCGTATTTAGACATCAAAAAAATTTAATTTTTTTTAAAATTGATAGCAATGTACAACATTTAAAAAATGAGCAAAGCCAGGTTCTATCTAGCTTTGCTCATTTTAACTGCAAAAGTAAAGATTATAACAAATTTATTCTATTTTTAATATTTTCTACTCCTAATAATTTCATTATTTCATATAAATCTGGTGTCATAGATTTGCTAGTCAAAGCAACTCTTATAATTATACTTATATCAATAATACTTCCTTTATATTTATCAGGGTTTTCCTTATATTCTTTAATATCAGGACAATATCCATACTTATTAGATAGTTCTTTAATTTTATTAAACCAACTATCTTTATCATCTGATATGTCATAATAATTATCAATATAATCAATTAAAATTGTTTTAATAGTATTTATATCTTTTATATTTTGCCATTCATAATCAAAATTATTAAATAATTCATTATACATATACCATATATATGATTTTATAAGAGAATAACAACTAAAATCTTTTCTAGGTTTCTTTTGTTCTCTTTCAATATTTAAAATATTAATAGTATATTCTTTATACTTTGTAATAATTTCAGCAAAAGGTTTATCAAATTCTAAAGACCATTGTAATAAATTATCATATACTTCTTTTGCAGATAATTTTGAAATATAATTTCTAGATATATTAATTATTTTATCTAAATCAAATAATGCACCATTTTTACTCATTTTACTAAATGAAAATTCAAAATCTCTATATGATTTAGTAGGATTTTGTAAATACCAACTATCAAAATTTGAATTCATTAAAGTTGCAAAATATAATTTAATTGCTTCTACTGGAATTCCTTTTTCATGATAGTATATTGCAGCTGCTTCTGGATCTTTTCTCTTACTAATTTTTCTTATTGAATCACCATCTTTAATATTTAGTGGTAAAAGATGTGCAAATTTTGGTGCTTCAAATCCACAAGATTTCCATAATTCTAAATGATAAGGAATAGATGAAATATAAGAGTCATCTCTTGTAACAATTGTAACTCTCATAAAATGATCATCACATACATGAGCAAATGCATAAGGTGGAATACCATCTGATTTTATCAAAACTTGATCTAAATCATTTTCTGGTAATTTTATTGTTCCTTTAACTAAATCATTAAATATTATTTGATTATTAAACTCACCATTAGATTTTAGTCTTAATACCCATTTGTCCCCTCTATCAATATGTTTTTTTACTTCATCATATGTTAAATTACGACATTTAGCATAATGTCCATAATACCCTATTCTATCTTTTTTCTTTTCTTGTAGTTCTCTCATTTTATCTAAATCTTCTTCAGAACAAAAACAAGGATAAGCTCTACCAATAGAAACTAAATATTTAGCTACAGTATGATAAATTTCTAATCTCTTAGATTGTATATATGGTCCATAGTTTCCACCTTTAATAGGGTTCTCATCTACATTATAATTATAATGTTCTAAATCGTTTATTCCAAGTTCTATACCATTTTCAATTTTTCTTTTTTGATCTGTATCTTCTATTCTTACAATAAATACTCCATTAGTTTGTTTAGCAATAACTTCTGGAATAAAAGCCGCATATAAATTACCTAAATGCATTCTACCTGTTGGACTTGGGGCAAATCTTGTTACTTGAGCATTATCTGGTAGATCTCTTTTTGGATACATCTTTTCTAAATCATCTATTGTCTTTGTAACATCTGGATATAGTAAATTTGCTAAATCATTGTAATTCATTTTTATCAATTCCTTTCTTAAAAAAAATAGATTCATCCAATAAGGACGAATCTATCGTGTTACCACCTTAATTATATAGTCAATTTAATAACTATACATCTCTATATCTTAACGCGATTAACGAAATAACTTATATACATTATTTTGCTCCAAAGCTTCATTCAAATATTACAATTGTTAATTTACACCAACCATTAACTCTCTATGCATTGAAAATATTCTACTCTTCTTCTTCACTGCTTTTAAATATAAATAGATTATATAACTTTTCTAATAAAAAGTCAAATGGACTTAAAAACTATCAAGTTTTAATTTACTTTTTTATTAATACGGTTTCTAAAAATATTTTATTTTCAAAAAAACCTCTCTTATATGATTTCTTCTTTGCAATATAAATTACTTCATCTAATGTTGAGTTTTCTAATTTATCTAGATATTTAATTATTTCAGGTATTTTATCTCTTACTAATAAGTTATTTTACTTTAATATCTTCTTTAATTATATATGGTTCATAAATATCTTTATATTTATCTATTGTAACATCTACATTAAACCAATAAACATTTGTTAATATTCCATCTTGTGGGTCTATTTCTGTTCTTTCAAGCTCTCCACCTAATGCTTTTAAAGTTTTATCTGATCCTATATTATTAACATCACAACCTAACATTACTCTATCTAATCCTAATTTTTTAGCTTCAATTAGTCCTAAATATAAATTTATCTTATTATAACCTTTTCTTCTTTCAGTAGGTCTAATTCCATAACCTATATGACCATTAAATTGAAGCATTTCAGGAGTTAAATTCCACCTAATATTAATAGTTCCTATAATTTTATTGTCATCTTGTCTAATTAATAGAAATGTTTTACTAGGAGATCTATTAACACTTTTTGCATATTCTTCATCTTTCGTTTTTAAGCACATATCTAAAGCTTCTTCAAAAGTATATCCATCATATATTTTAACTAAAGGACCTGAACCATTTATATCAGAATCATATTTAACAAATTCATCTAAATACTCAATTATTTCTTCTTTTCTTTCAATTGATGGTTTTTCTAAATAGAATTTTTCCATGTAAAATCCACTCCTTTATTTATCATATCATAAATTAAGATTTTTGATATTACAATTCCAATTTTTTAGTTTTTAAGAATTCAACACATTTAATAAAAAATTCTACTTGATCCTTATTTAATTCACCAGTGTCAACCATTTGTTGTAGTTTTTCTATGCTAAACCATTTTACTTCTGATAATTCATCTAATTGTATTTCTAACTTATCAATATTCAAATCAATCTTTGTATAGTACATTATATAACAATCTTTACCATCACATCCTCTTTCAAATTCAATAACTTCATGATTACTAATATCTATTCCAAGTTCTTCTTTTACTTCAGTAATTATACCTTGTTTAGGTGTCTCACCATGTTTAGGATGTCCACCAGTAACTCCCCAGTCTCCTCCTTTAGATTCAACTCGTTTTTGCATTAAAAATTCACCTTTTAAATTTTGAATAGCTATCATAACAACCATAGGAAAATAGCCATTTGGAATCTCATCACCTTTAAAATAAGTTTTACCAGTTAATTCAAGCTGATTATTATATAAATCTCTCTCTTCTTTCATTTCACATTCACCTTTTTAACATTATAACACATATTTTTTCTTTAATAAAATAAGTAACAAAAAGTTCAAATAGATTTGTTAATTATACCAAAAAGTAAGAATCACGATAAATTTTTATTTATTTTCAACAACTACTTGATACTCATCAAAATAATATAATATTTTCAACTTTTTCAAATGTTTCAAAACCTTTTTGTGTGAAATAAGATATATTTTCAGCTGCATATGAATGTGTTTTTGGTAACCAACTAATTACTTTTAAAGAAAGTATATATAGCCAAGTATCTTTGATCACAGTTTTTTTAATTTATTATATATTCCTTTATCATTATATGTTACACGATATAATGGTTTCTTTTTTAATATGCAACTCCTTATCTTCATATATATTATTTTGAGAATATGTAAGTGTGTGTTCTAATTGTCTTAATTCTTTATAAAACATATTGTATCAAAAACAAATGTTTGATATAATCTTTGCAGGGAAACTTAATTGTTGAGTGCTTGCCAACTTTCTTTTAGAAAGGAGGCTTGATATTATGAAGAAAAAAGATTTATTAATCTCGTTTCTAATACTAATAATCATTTTATTAATAGTTTCTGTATTCTATGTATAAAGAAATAGCACTCAATCTAGCATAGATTAAGTGCTTACCACTTAAAGGCAAGTACTCAACTCGGCAAAGTTAAGTCTTCCCTTTTTATTTTATGCAAGTATCATGCACAAATACATAATAACATAAAAACGGCTTTTTTACAAGTCGGTTTCTATTTTTACATGTATTTACCGAGTATCAATCATTATGGGTGAATGACATAGTTATTTACAACTTTTACTATTAAAATATTCTTCTCTTATTGAATAAGATATTAAATCATTTCTTTTGTTATCTTTGTCAATAACTCTGCTTCTTAATATACCATCATATTTTATCACAAATTTGTACATTTTAAAACTCGAACTACAAAAGTCCAAGTTTAGTTTTATCTGGTGCTAAAAAGAGGAATCGAACCCCCAACCTACTGAGTACGAGACAGTTGCTCTACCAATTGAGCTATTTTAGCATTTGGTTGCCTAGACAGGATTCGAACCTGTGGATGCTGGAGTCAGAGTCCAGAGCCTTACCACTTGGCCACTAGGCAATATAAAAACTCAAAATTTGAGTTAAAAACATTTTTGGTGGAGCTGAGGAGTAATGAACTCCTGTCCAAAATCAATTTCCCTAAGACATCTACAAGTTTAGTTGGTTTATAATTTCAAATAATAATGTAGATTGCCAACTTCTCTTATTATTCTAAGTTTATTAATTATTCGTTATAAGCCATAAACATACTTATAATATAGTTCACTTTATGACTCCCTTTAAAATCTCGTGAACAAAAGACTTTAAGGAAGACTAGCTTACCTAACTAGGCAAAAGCTGGTACAAAATTTCTATCGTTTCCGATTATTTTAATTTTTGCATTTATAGTATGCCTACTACTTGCATCTTATAAAAATCAAATTCTGTCGAAACAATGCAGCCCCATATGTGTATTAATTATACCATATTATATTAAAAATATCTAGATTTATTGACAATTAATAGCATTTTTCATAAAATAGTTATATGAATAAAAAAGTATTAAAAACTATTGAATTAATTCTTGTAAACCTTATTACTATGATAAGATTAATTGGTGCTATTACTCTTCCTTTTATATACTATTATTATGGTGCTAGTATTACATCAACTATAATAATTTGCTTATTTTTAACTGATACAATAGATGGATTTTTAGCAAGAAAACTAAAAGTTTCAACATTCTTTGGAAGTCTTATAGATGGATGTAGCGATAAATTATTAAATTTAATATCTTTTATTCTTTTAGGATTTATAAATGTATTTATGTTTTTACCTCTAATAATTGAAATAGCAATATTTTATACAATGTATTCAACATATAGATATGGTGGTAATGTTCAATCAAGCAAAACTGGTAAAATTAAAACAGTTATTTTAGATATATGTGTAATATTATCTTTTGTATTAATTAGTCTTCCACTGCTTAAATCTAATTCAAATATTATTAAAATTTTAATTATAAATACAAATATAATTATAACAATACTATCATTTATTATACTAACGGCTTGTCTCATTACTCTATTTGATTATATGAAAAAGAATAATGAAGCAAGAGAAAATCCAAAAAGTATGAAAATAAAATATGAAAATAAAAAGAAAAAATCAAATAAATTAATAATTAAAGAATTATTTGATACTAATTATTATACTAAACATAAAAATGAATCTATAATGAAACAATTTTATATATAAAGACAAAGTTAAAAAAATATGATAAAATTAGTATTAAGGATGTGAAGTATATGAAGAAATTAAAAATATCATTTGTTATATTAATCGCGATACTTGGTGCTTATTTAATTTATAATCATTTTGATAATATTGAAGAAAAAACTGAAGAAGTAAATAAATTTGCAACTGAATATACACTTTTAGATGATGATAATATATTTGTATATAGGAGTATTGATGAAATAATAAATATTTTAACAAATAAAACTGGTGTTGTATTCTTTTGTACTAAAGATAGTAAATGGTGTCAATATTATGCTTATTATTTAAATAATACATTAAAAGAACTAGGAATAAAAGAAATAAATTATTTAGATATTAAAAAAGATAGAGAATTATTAACTAGTAAATATCAAAAAATAGTAGATTTACTTAGTAATAATCTTTATACAGATGACTTAGATAATAAAAAAATATTTATGCCAGATTTAACGATTGTAAAAGATGGTGTTATAATTGCTCATAATAATGATACGGCACTAATAGCAAGTGATAATGAACCTGAAAATTATTGGAATCAAGAAAACATTGATATTTTTAAGAATAATTTAAAAGAATATGTTATAATGTTAAATGAAGAAGTAAATAATGAAGTAAATGAATAAGGAGATGAAGATATGGTATATTATCAATATTTAATAATTATTGCAGTTTTAATTATTATTTCATTAATAGTAATTAAAATAAAAAGAAAAGATTTTAAAGTTGAAATTAACAAATTAATTCAATACTTAGGTGGAAAAGATAATATAATAGATTCACAAATTAATTTATCAAGACTTAAAGTTACATTAAAAGATATGACAATAGTAAATAAAGAAGGCATACAAAAATTAGGTGCTAAAGGAATAGTTGAAATAGATAATCAACTTAAAATAATTTTAGGACCTAATTCAAAACAATTAAAGAAATATATGGCTGAGTTAAAATAAGAAAGAAATTTCTTATTTTTTTATTAGAAAATTACAGGGTATCCATATCCATAACCATAATAGTTATTTGCATATGGATAATTATAACCATAATTATAGTTTGGTCTTCCAAATCCACCATTAAAAGCACCTACTGCTACTCCACCAGTTAATGCACCTAATAAAAATGGTCCTGCAAAACCAAATCTATCATTATTTTGATATTTAAACTTATTATACATATAATTCACCTCTATTTTATATTATGAAAAAAGCACAATTAAGGTTGTGCTTTTAATCTATATAAGTTAAATGATGGAGTGTTAAATAATCTATATCCATATTTATTAGTACCCATTCCACTTGATACGAATATATCAGTTATACCTTTACTATAATATGGTTTTGAATATTTATAAGAATTACTATCTTTAAATAATCCACCATAAAAAGGAATTACAACAGATCCATTTAATGAATGACCTAAAAGTATTAAATCAACTTCATAAGTACTATCATCAATACTTTTAATAGTTTTACCATCATGAGCTAGAACTATTGTATAACTTCTTTTATCGTCACTATAAAATTTAAATGCATCTTCTAATTTAACACTTTCTTTTGAAGAAACACTAAGTCCTACTAAATACATAACATCACTAGTATTATAATATATTTCTTCATAAGTATTATTTAATATTTTAAAATTACTATCACTCATTACTTTTTCATAATCTTTATAACTATAATCATAATCCCCATATACTGCGAATTTACCTATTTTAGCATAAATACTAGATAACTTTTCTATTAAAAAATTTGTATCTTCTGTAGTAATTTTAATATTTTTATTAACTAAATCTCCTGTAAATACTACTATATCAGGCTTTAATATATTTATTTTTTCTACTAAAGCATTAACATCTTCTTTAGTAACAGTTGATTTATATAATAAATCACTAAAATGAACTATTTTAAGTCCACTAAAATTACTAGTTAATATATTACTCTCTACTCTATATTCTTTTACTATTAAACCTTTAGTGCCAATGTATTTTGCATAAAATACTATTCCAGTTACTAATATAACAAGTATTATCATAAAATTTAAAAATTTATGACTTTTCTTTTCTACTATTTCTTCATTTTGTATTTCTTTACTAGACTTTTTTTCTACATCTGTTTCACTAAGTTCATGACTCTCAGTTGCTTCTTCTACTTCTACATCTATTTCTTTATTTTTTTTCTTTTTCATATTATATTCCACCAAAATAAGTTATAAGTAATAATATTGCTGTAAAACTATTATGAAAAGCATGAATACAAATAGATGTAACCGTAGTTTTTGTATCATAATCCATAAGTGCAAAAGAAACACCTAAACTAGCATAAGGTAATATATAAAATAAATCACTAAGAACAAATGCATTATTTAAAATATTTGTAAGAATATGAGCTCCACCAAATAAAAGTCCACAGCATATTGCATAAACCCATTTATTTTTAATTAAAGGTTGTAAGCTTTTTCTAAATATAATTTCTTCACTTATTGGAGCAATTATCATAATTGATATTAATGCGAATATTGTATCATTAAATAATAATTCTCTTACTTGTGACTCATTTGATGAAATATCTTTTAAAACCGTAACAATAAGTAAGTTAAAGAATACCATTCCCATCATACCTACAATATAGTATTTAAAAGCTACTTTCATATTTGATTTAAAATTATTTTTAAATATTTTAAATTCTTTATTTAAATCTTTATAATACATTAAATAAAGTATCAAAATAAATATTATATTAGCAAGTATATCACATACATTAGAGTTCTTAATTACTAAATTTAATAATAAATAAATTATACTAGGTATTACTAAAAGACCAATAAATGATATTAAACAAAATATTAAATTAACATACCATTTTCTATTTTTAGAATACTTAAATATCTTACTTTGATCATCTTCTTCATCATCTATTTCATCTAACTTTTTCTTCTTTTTATTAAATACAGAATTAAATTGTGGTACATTTCTAGTTATCTCATTAAATAATTCAACTTGTGCTTTAAGTCTACCTTTTTCAAATTCATATCCATCTTTTTCTGCATCTTCTAATAAAAACTCTGTTTTGCAATATTCACATTTAGCTTTTTTACTTTGTTCATCTATTTTCAATGAAGCACCACAGTTTTTACACTTAACTTCTTTTATTTTCATAGTATCACCTATAATAATTATATATCAATAAATAAAATTATAAAAGAAAAAGTTAACTATTTTACTAAGTTAACTTTAATATGTGTTTTCTTTCCTTTACTTATAATAACTTTGTCTTTAAATAAATCTTCCGTTATTTTAAATTCTGGATTTACTTCTTTATTTGAATTAATGCTAATTCCATTTCCAACAATTAATCTTCTTGCTTCACTTTTAGATGGAGCTATTTTAATTTGTACAAGTAAATCCATCAAATTCATGTTATCACTTAAAGTTATATTTTCTTCAAGCATCCCCTCTTCACTATAACCTTTTGTAAATACTTCTTCACTTGTTTTACGAGCTTTAGAAGCTTCTTCTTCACCATGTAAATCTTTTACTACTTCATAAGCAAGGGTTTTTTGAGCAAGTCTTTTTTCAGGTTCATTTTTAACGGTTTCTTCAAGGGACTCTATTTCTTCTTTAGTTAAGAATGTAAATACTTTTAAATATTCAATAACTTTACTATCATCTGTATTTATAAAGTATTGGTATAATTCATAAGGACTTGTTTTATTTTTATCAAGCCACATAGTTTTACCACCTTCACTCTTACTAACTTTAACACCATGTTCATCAGTAATTAAAGGCATAGTAAACGCGTATACTTCTTCACCTGTTTTTTTTCTTATTAAATCAACTCCAGCAGTAATATTTCCCCATTGATCAGAACCTGCTACTTGAAGTGTACAATTTTTAGTTTCATATAAATGAAGAAAATCTAATGCTTGCATAATCATATATGAAAATTCTGTATATGTAATTCCAGTTTCAAGTCTTCTTTTAATAATATCTTTATCAAGCATATAATTAAGTGAAAAATATTTACCATAATCTCTTAAAAAATCAATAAAGTTTATATTTTTAGACCAATCATAATTATTAACTACTTCAAATCCAAATATATTTTTAGCTTGAGCTGTAAGACATTCTATATTTCGTTCTATTTCTTCATTTGATTTCATTTCTCTTTCACTTGATGGTCTTGGATCTCCAATTCTACCAGTAGCTCCACCTACTAATAATATTGGATGATGTCCATGAAGTGCTAGTCGTTTACTAATTAGAAATGATGAATAGTGACCTATATGTAGTGAATCAGCTGTTGGATCTGTTCCTATATAAAAAGTCATACCACCTTTATTTAATTTTTCTTCTAATTCAGGACTAGTTACATCTTTAATTAATCCTCTCCATTTTAATTCTTCAAATAAAGTCATATTATTCCTCCTTATTTTTACTAGTGGAACCTATTCCACCTTTTCTTTTATTATCTATCTTTTCTTCTTCATCTACAGTTAAGAATTTCATAAATACACCTTGTGCTATTCTATCACCAACATTTACTTTAAAATCTTTATCTCCATGATTTATAAGTTTTATACTAAAATGTCCTTCATTATCTTCATTATTATAAAAATCTGCATCAATTACTCCTACACTATTAGCCATTGTAACATTATATTTATATCCAAGTGAACTTCTTATATAAATATAGAATACTTCATCATCATTCATACATACTTTAAGTCCTGTTTTAAATACCATTGCCTGCCCTGGTTTTATAATTCCACTTTGAATACTTCTAATATCATATCCTGCACTTTTATTAGTACTTCTTTTAGGTAATTTAATACTATCATATAATTCTTTATCATTAGATACATCTTTTTTAAATTGTTTAAAACTTATCTTTTCAAATTTTCTCATAAAACTCCTTTAAAATAATAAAAAAAGTACCATTAAAGGACGAGTTTCCCCGTGGTACCACCTTATTTCATAGATAAAATCTATCTTATTAATTATATTGCATTACCATTTAAACTCCAAAATAAGTAACTTCATTATGATAATTATTAGTTTACACCTACCACTAATTCTCTTATTTAATTATTCATAATTATATTTTATTTCTTCTTCGTTTAATTAACCTCTACTAAAATATTTACCATCTCTAGTAGTTATAACTATTTCTTCTCCTTCACTAATAAATAATGGAGCCTTTAGTGTATAACCAGTTTCAATAGTAACATCTTTTTGAGCACTACTTGTAGTATTACCTTTTACAGCATCAGGAGCACTTATTACTTTATAAGATACTTTTTCTGGTAAACTAATACCAATAATTTCTCCTTCAATACTCATTGATTCAACATCCATACCTTCTTTTAAGAATTTAATTTCATCTTTAATTAATGAAGATGGTAATTCTATTTGATCATAAGTATTATTATCCATAAATACATAATTATCTCCTGCATTATATAAATATGATAATTGACTCTTTCTTACATCAGCTTTTTCCATTTTAATACCAGCATTAAATGTAATTTCTTGAGTAGTACCTGCTTTTAAATTTTTAAGTTTAGTTTTTACAAAAGCACTACCTTTACCAGGTTTTACATGTTGAAAATCAACAACTTGATAAATAACTCCTTCATATTTAATAGTCATTCCATTTTTAATATCATTTATATTAAACATAATTTATTACGCAGCCTTTCTTTCTTTATGGTCAGTTGTTTTATTACATTTTGGACAGAACTTTTTAACTTCAAGTTTTCCTTCTGTATTCTTTTTATTTTTACTTGTTAAATAATTAATATTTTTACAAACAGTACATTGTAAAGCAATACCTTCTCTATTTTCCTTTTTTGCCATGAGACTTTCCTCCTTTTTTATACAATCAAAATTATAACAAACAATAACTTAAATATCAAGTAAAATATTAAGAAACTAGTATTATTTTATGATTTTTGTTAATAATTTTGATTATTTTAATTAATATTTATTTCAAGCACATCTATAGCCATCTATACTAACTGTTTCTTTATTTTCAAATGTAATTAAATATGAATAAGCACATAATTCTTCATTTGATTTATATATTTTATCAATTTTACTATTAGTTACTAATTTATTTTTATCAACATCATACAAATAATCATCTTCTGTTATAAAATAATCTATATCTCCAAAATATGTAAAAGGTTCAATATCATAAAATGATTTAAATTTATAATTTATTATTTTATTCTTTATTTCTACGGCATTATTTTCGTATATAGTTACATTATTATTAGAAGTTATTAAATAATCTACTGTTTTATTATTTTTAATTGAATATAATGTATCATCTTCCTGTTTTAATAATATTTCTAATACTTTTTGATATTCGCCTGATTCATTTCTTCTAAATACAAAGTTTTCTAATTTTTTATCCGTTTGTATTTTTTTATAAGATTCTACCGCAGCTTCTAATGTTATATACACATTTCGATTGTTTTTATCTACATAATGACTTCCTTCATAAGGTTCTTCATCATAGTAATATAACTCACCCAAGGAATTTAAAAAATAAATTTTATAGTTACCACCTTGTGTCATACTTTCACCATCAAAAACTACTTCTTTTATATTTTCAACTGGTACTGTTACTTCTTTGTTTTCTTGTTTAAAAATTAGTTTACCATTATTTAATGTTACATTAATTTCTGCAGAAGCTCCATATTCATATGAGCCTTTATCTTTTAAATAATCTATATTAGCCCAAGCACTGCCTGTGTAGCTTCCTCCTACTTCTGTTTGTTTATCAAATTCTCTATCTTTAATTATATCTTCAATTTTTGCTTTTTCTTTATATTCTTCATAAGCATGAATATTTGGAATATAAGCATTCATATCAACACTTATATAATATTCTTTATCTTTATTATCTTTTATTTCATAATATGAAGCTATTGAATTATCTTCATCATTAGAATTTAATATTTGTGCTTCTTTATAGTTATATTCTTTTATATCACTTTTCTTTTTATTATAACATATGTAATTATTTGTCATTTCATTATCATTAAATAAATTTTCTATATTTACATCCTTTTTATCAAACATTTTTTCATATGCAATAGTTAATAAATCTTTTGAAAAACATGCTTCATTTACACTATTATCATTTGTTATATATACAAATAACCAATTTTTTATTAAATTTTGATCTTTACTATCACTAAAATCAGAATATTCTAAATTTTCAACTATAAAATTATCCATAAATAATTTTTTTGTTTCTTCATCAAAATTAAAATCTTGTAATTCTGTATTTTCTACTGTATAAATATTACTATAATTTTTACCCACTTTATTAAAATATTCTTCTAACTCACTATCTATTTGATTTTCTGTTTTATCAGTCGTATTATTTTCTTCCTTATTATCATTAGTTTTATTAATACTATAATAGTATCCTATTCCACTTGCAGTTATACTTAATGCCAATAAAATACTAATTAATGTTATTTCTAATTTTCTCATACTATCTTCCTATTCTTATAAAATTATATAACATATCAGCAAAAAAGAATAAATTTATTAAAATTTTTTTCGCAAAGAATTTTGATATAATTGATACATAATAAGGTGGTT